>JBCBDI010000243.1:0-3509 GCA_038529885.1 Pseudomonadota bacterium | reverse complement strand
CAAGACGCGCGGCTGGCTCTGATCGCGGCGTACCAAGATCAAAGTCGCAGCATCCCGAGGACGCGGGCTCGGGCGATCGGTTTGGATCACCTCGCCTGCATCTTCGCGATCATAAGCTGTGCCGAGATCTGGCTTCTTCATCGCCGTTTCTTGCCTTTACCGCCTGCTTTGCCTTTTCCACGATGTACCCTGCCAGAGCCTTTTCGCCCCTCATAGCGCTTCCCCCGCGTCCGAGCTGGCATTTTCTCACCTGGGCGGCGTGGCTTCGGATCAGAGATCATTTCGAGCAGGAGTCCGCCCTCCAGCGGCGTCACTTCACTGAGGCGCACAACAACGCTTTGCCCGAGTTCATAGCGCTTGCCGGACTGTTCGCCGACTAAGGCCTGCGCTGCTTCGCCGAAGCGCCAATATTCGTGGGATATTCGAGACGCCGGGCAAAACCCGTCCGCTCCGGTTTCGTTTAATCTCACAAACAGACCTGATGCGGTCACGCCCGTGATGCGGCCTTCAAACTCAGCGCCGACGCGGTCGGCCAAGAAGAGCGCCAAATAACGATCGGTTGCTTCGCGCTCTGCCGCCATAGATCGACGTTCCGTCCGCACCAAATGGTCGGAGATTTCATCCAATTGAACCGATTGCTTCTCGGTCAAACCATCTGGCCCGAATTTCAGAGATTTGATCAGCGCTCGGTGGACAATGAGATCGCTATACCGACGGATCGGACTGGTGAAATGCGCATACTTTTGCAGGTTGAGCCCAAAATGCCCGATATTGTCTGGGCTATAGATAGCTTGGCTTTGCGTGCGCAGGACGATTTCAGAGATCGCCTCGGAATGCTCGGTCTCCTCAAAATCGGTCAGGATCCGGTTGAAGCGGTGTGTTTGCGTGCGCTCGCCGAGGGGCCACCTAATGTCGAGCGTTTTAAGGAACTCTGCCAAGGCGGCAATCTTCGCATCTGAGGGCGCATCATGGACCCGGTAGAGCAGGGGCGTTTTCTGCTTTTCCAGCTCTTCTGCCGCGCACACATTGGCCTGGATCATCAGCTCTTCGATCAGCTTATGCGCGTCGAAGCGCTCTTTGGTGCGAATGCCCGCGACGGTGCCATCTTTGGCGATTTCGACTTTTCGCTCTGGCAAGTCGAGCTCTAGCGGCGCACGGCGAGCGCGGGCTTCGCTAAGCGCCGCATAAGCCGCCCAGAGGGGCTGCAAAACCGGCTCTAGAAGCCGTTTCGCCCGATCCGTCGGACGCTCATCAATCGCAGCCTGAGCTTCTTCATATGAGAGCGCGCCTGCAGACCGCATAATGGCGCGCATGAAGCGGTGAGAGCGTTTCGTACCGGCTTTGTCGAACGTAATCTCGACGGCCATGCAATGCCGGTCTTGGCCTTCTTTGAGAGAACACGCATCAGCGCTCAGCTCAAACGGCAGCATCGGCACTACGCGATCCGGGAAGTAAGTCGAGTTGCCACGTTTCAGCGCTTCCTGGTCGAGAGGACTGTCCGGCGTGACGAAGGCGGCTACATCAGCAATGGCGACGATGACGCGGAACCCGTCCTTGAGCGCCTCGGCAAAGACCGCATCATCATGATCGCGCGCATCGGCCGGGTCGATGGTGATGAGCGGCGTGTCGCGCAGATCCGTGCGTTCGACCTCAGCGGGCTGATGTGATTGCGCTTGGCTGATGACGGCGTCTGGAAACTCCGTCGGAATGTCATTCGCCGCAATCGCGAGAAGCGAGGCCGCCCGAGGGTCTTCTTGGCGACCGATAATCTCCTGCACGCGCCCGCGGATAGGGCCATAGCCGCGCTGGGGCATTGGCAGTGCGACCACCAGGTCGCCATCTTCGGCGCCGTTCACATCGGCTTCGCGAATATGAAGTTCGTGTTTCAGCTTTCGGCTCGCAGGTTTGACCCGGCCGCCGCGCGCGGTGCGTAGATACACCCCTGTGATCGGACGCTCTTCTTCGCGCGTCTCGAACAGCTTCATCAGCCGCGCGGTCCAGACCCCATCACGCTCTTTCAGACGGGCGAGACCCCGGTCGCCTATGCCGGGCGCTTTGCCTCTGACCTTCCCTGAATAGCCGTCAAAGATGAGGTCAGGCCCATATGGACCCTCTTTGCCTGTGGCGCGGGCGATCAGGTCGCCGTCTTCATTGGTGCGCTCAAACGCGACCACGCAGGTCGATGGCGGCACATCAGAGCGCGCCCAGGCGCGTTTGCCAGTTTTGGTGAGCGTTCCATCCGCCTCTAACTCTTTCAGGATGGCGCGCAGCGTGTGCCGTTCGCGGCCTTTTACTTTAAGACCGCGGGCAATATCCTGCTTACTTGTCGCGTCGGGGTTCTTCTTCAGGAAGTCGAGAACCGTCTGTCGATCTGGAAAACTCATGGCGCGCGCCATACAGGAAGTTGCCGGTCTTGGCTTGCCCTAATTTTCAGGCAGCTGTGCCATGATGTTGATCGCGGTCAGTCCGAAAGAGCCGGATAGAGCGCCCCATTCGCCGGTCATCAGCTCATAGTGCAAGTGCCGCGGGATCGAATAGCTCGCCGTATTCCCCATCACCCCGATGGGCTCTCCGGCGCTAAGAGAGGCGCCGACCGCTAACCCGTCAGCAAAGGATTGAAGATGCGCGTAGCGGGTGAACACGCCATTGCCATGATCAATCACCAGCATGTTGCCATAGTCATCGCGATAGAGCTTCTCTTTCAGGATTCCGTCGCCCGCGGCGTAGACAGCAACCGGATCGCTATTGTGAAGATCGATCCCTTTATGAAGGCTGGACCCGCGCGGGCCGAACCCGGAGGAAAAGCAAGCCGCCTCGACGGGGGCGACGGCAAGCTCGACATCATTGATGGTAATGGTGGGCTGGTAATTGGAAATCTCTAAGTCCTGCAAACGCGAAGGCCGGTTCGAGACGGTCATTGAGCCGCAAATCGACAGGCTCGGCAGGAAAGCTGCATTCGATGGCACCGGTGGATCGGGAGCCTCTTCCTCCGTATTAGGCTCTGGAACTGGCGCTGGATCGCTTTCCGTCTCTGGCGTTTCAGGGGATGGCGAGGGCGTTTCTTGCGGCACCGGCAATTCGATTGGCGTCGGCTCTGCGGTCAGAGGGTCCGGGTCCACCTGATCGCTGTTTCGCCCCATCAAAGAGAGCACGCCAAACACGGCGATCACGCCGCCTGTCAGGGCCCAATTTGCGCTGATGCTTCGCACTGCCATACTCTACGCTCCCTCACCGGAGAGCCCATAGTATGCCCGCAGAGCGCTAAATTGGCTAGGAAGGCTCATCCAGGTTCAGGCGCATCTCAGAAAGATACGGCTTAAAACCCGTTTTATAATAGGCCTTTATAGCGGGCTCATTGTCCGGATAGACCGTCAGGTGAACATCCGGCAGATCATTCTTTCGCGCCCAATCGAAGAGATGATCCAAGACCTGCTTATTGATCCCGCGCCCGCGAAAATCTGGGTCGACATATAAGAAGCCGATAAAGGCGTGATAGTCCGGCGAGACAT
>JBCBDI010000242.1:0-3542 GCA_038529885.1 Pseudomonadota bacterium | reverse complement strand
CGAAACTCATCGCGATGTCATCATGCCCCTGGCGCGCCTCGAAAAGTTTGAGATTGCCGACACGGCGCCGGCGGGATCGGTGAAGACGGTCGTGGACGAAGCCACAGTCGTTCTTGAAATCGCTGACTTGATCGATGCGGGTGAAGAGATCGCGCGCCTCGACAAACAGCTCGGCAAGCTTGGCGGTGAGATTACAGGCCTTGAGAAGCGGCTCGGAAATGAGGCCTTTGTGGCCAAAGCCCCAGCAGAAGTCGTTGCTGAACAGCGTGAGCGTCTGGCTGACTTGCAGGGCACTCGTGACAAGCTTAGCGTCGCTCGGGAGCAATTGGCCGCTCTCTAAAAGGAGATTTCATATGGTTCGTTCTGTCGCTGCGATTGTCGCTCTGGCTCTATCCGCCTGCCAAGCCGCGACGCCCGAACCGGTTGAAGAGGCCTCCGTCGTCGATGCTGTTGGGCAGCCTGAATGGCGGCTGGTCATCCATGGCGGGGCTGGCGTGATCTTGCGCGAAAATATGAGCGCCGAGCGTGAGGCGGCCTATACCGCGGCGCTCGAAACAGCGTTGGAGGCCGGGGCCGAAATTCTACGAAATGGCGGCTCGGCTGTAGATGCGGTGCAAGCCGCTGTGATCCCGATGGAAGACGATCCACTCTTCAATGCTGGGCTCGGCGCGGTCTTCACCGCGACCGCCGAGCATGAACTCGACGCGTCCATTATGAGCGGCGCAGAACGCGATGCTGGTGCAGTGGCAGGTGTGAAGCGGGTCAAGAACCCGATCCTCGCCGCGCGCGCTGTGATGGATCAATCAGAGCATGTCATGTTTGCAGGCGCCGGGGCGGATGCGTTCGCCGAAAGCCAAGGACTGGAACTGGTCGAGAATTCCTATTTTGATACCGATCGCCGCCGCGAGTCCCTCGAGCGGGTCTTGCGCGAGCGCGCCCGCACTGATGCCGACCGTCATGGCACCGTGGGCGCGGTGGCGATCGATCAAGACGGCAACCTTGCGGCGGCCACAACCACGGGCGGGATGACCGCCAAAGCCGCGGGCCGGATTGGCGACTCGCCGCTCATCGGCGCGGCGACTTATGCGCAAAATGGCGTGTGCGCCGTTTCAGCCACCGGCCATGGCGAGTATTTCATCCGCGTCGCTGTCGCGAAAACCATTTGCGCACGAGTGGAACTGGCAGGCGAAACGGTTGGTGAGGCCGCGCAAAGCGCGCTCGATCAAGTCGCCGCGCTTGGCGGGGATGGCGGTGTCGTCGTGATTGGCGGCGTAGGCCAGTATGAGTATGTTTTCAACTCCAAGGGCATGTATCGCGGCATGATTGACCCGGATGGGATGGAAACGGCGATTTTCGAGCAAGAATAGCCCCCATTGTCTAGGTGACAGGCGCGTGCGGAGCCGCTAAGGCTCCGCGCAGCAGAGGAATGCTGAAATGAGTAAAACTTGGGATAAATCCAAACTGCCGTCTCGCCATGTGACGGAAGGCCCAGCTCGGGCCCCCCACCGCAGCTATTATTATGCGATGGGCCTGACAACCAAAGACATCCAAAAGCCATTTGTCGGCGTGGCGAGCTGCTGGAATGAGGCAGCCCCATGTAACACCGCTCTGATGCGCCAGGCGCACGCGGTGTCTGAAGGCGTAAAGGCCGCTGACGGCACGCCGCGCGAGTTCTGTACCATCACCGTGACCGACGGGATCGCCATGGGCCATGAAGGCATGCGCTCGTCTCTCGTCAGTCGGGACTGGATTGCGGATACGGTTGAGCTGACCATGCGCGGGCATTCGTACGATGCGCTGGTTGGCGTGGCAGGCTGTGACAAGTCTTTGCCGGGCATGATGATGGCCATGCTGCGCCTGAACGTGCCGTCTGTCTTCCTCTATGGCGGCTCGATCATGCCGGGCAGCTTTGAAGGCCGCGATGTCACCGTCCTCGACGTGTTTGAGGCGGTCGGCGCGAATGCGGCGGGCTCAAACGAGATGAGCGATGACAAGCTGCGAGCTTTGGAAAAAGTGGCTTGCCCTGGGGACGGAGCCTGTGGTGGCCAGTTTACGGCCAACACGATGGCCTGTGTGAGCGAGGCGATTGGCCTTGCGCTGCCGCTCTCATCCGCGATGCCCGCCCCATGGACCGACCGCGATGGCTATGCCCGCGAGTCTGGACGCGTGGTGATGGACTTGGTCGCAAACAATCTCCGCCCGCGTGAGATTTGTACGCGAGAAGCGTTTGAAAATGCAGCCATTGTCGTTGCTGCCACCGGTGGCTCGACCAATGCGGCGCTGCACTTGCCAGCTATGGCACATGAGTGCGGCGTGGAGTTCACACTTCGTCATGTTGCGGAAGTGTTTGAGCGCACGCCATACGTCGCAGATCTGAAGCCTGGCGGGAATTATGTCGCCAAGGACTTTGGCGAAGCGGGCGGGGTGCCGATGCTGATGAAGACGCTGATGGATGAGAAAATCATCAACCCAGACTGCTTGACCGTCACTGGAAAGAGCTGGGGAGATTATCTCGAAGACTTGAGCTTCGATGAGAGCCAGAAAGTCATCTATCCTGCTGGTAAGCCGATCACCGAAACCGGCGGTGTCGTCGGGCTTTGGGGGTCGCTTGCCCCTGATGGCGCAATCGTGAAAGTTGCCGGTTTGGAGAACTTGAAGTTCACCGGACCCGCCCGCGTCTTCGACGGCGAAGAAGCCTGCTTCAAGGCGGTTGAAAATCGCGATTATAAAGAAGGCGAGGTGCTCGTTATTCGCTATGAGGGCCCTAAGGGCGGACCTGGTATGCGCGAAATGCTGTCCACCACCGCGGCGCTTTACGGGCAAGGGATGGGCGACAAGGTAGCCTTAATCACCGATGGCCGTTTCTCTGGCGCGACGCGCGGGTTCTGCATCGGCCATGTCGGTCCTGAAGCCCAAGAAGGCGGCCCGATTGGTCTCATCCAAGATGGCGATATCATCTCGATCGATGCCGAAACCGGCACGATTGATGTGAAGCTCACCCCAGCCGAACTCGAAGAGCGCAAGCGCAATTGGAAGCCGCGTGTCACCGCTTATGGCAATGGCACGCTGTCAAAGTTTGCGAAATTGGTTGGTCCAGCCCATCTTGGCGCGGTAACCCATGAAGGGTTTGCCGGAGAACGCCATGTCTACGCCGACATCTAAAGGCCCTTGGGACAAAGACAGCGAGATTGATCCTCTGATCCTGGTTTCGATGCGGGGATTGCCGGCGGACTTTGCCGACTTTCCGCGCGTCTATCAGGAGGAATTGCGTCCCGCGCTTCAAGCGCAGGAGTCTGAGCGTCAGACAGCGGCGAAAAATTCTGTCCGCTGGTCGTGGGTGGGCGGGTTGATCGCGCTGCTTGGCGCGATTTTCGGGCTCGGCGTGTTTCGCGTTCCGCAACTCGCCATCGTCGCCGGCATTATTGGTTTCGCGGTCCATGGGGCCGGGCGGGGGCCGCTCAATCAAATTGGCAAGCGCGCCAAGAAGATGATTGTCGATCCGGTCGTCGAACGCTTTGATATGGTGTTTGATCCCGAGCCGG
>JBCBDI010000241.1:3061-3562 GCA_038529885.1 Pseudomonadota bacterium | reverse complement strand
GCAAGACACAATCGACCGGCTGGATCGGCGTGCCATCCATGGCGCAGACGAGCGGACCATTGTCGCCCCAGCGAAACGTGACCTGTTGGCCAAGCGGCGGTTTCGGCTTGTATTTGGAGATGTCGCGCAAGTGGTCGCCAATCCAGAACCGGTTCGCAAAGTCTGTATAGACGGGCAATATATCGAGATGGCGGACGTCGGCGGCATCCATCAATTGGTGCGCGCTGACGACGCTGACATCATGCTCAGAGCTGGCGCCGCCGAAAAGAATCACAGTTTTGAGCGATTTTGCCAATTTTTCACCAGTCTTAAGTCTAAGGTCTGCGTAGAGTATAGAGAGCGAATCGCCGAGCGGGATCAAGCCAGTCTATGACCACACTAATGAAGCCGAATTTGGTTCAAATTGGGGACAGCACCAAGCCGCCCGTGGTGTTTGGACATGGCTGGGGCCGGACCTATCGCGATTTTATCCCTGTTGCAGAAGCGCTGGCCCCGGTTGCG
>JBCBDI010000241.1:0-3051 GCA_038529885.1 Pseudomonadota bacterium | reverse complement strand
GACTATGCGGCGCATATGCTCGAATTCCTAACCGCTGAATTCGGTCTCAAGCGCTTTGTCTGGGTCGGCCATTCCTTTGGTGGCCGGGTCGGGATGCGGATCGCCGCGAAATATGCCGACGTGGTCGAGCATTTGGTTCTCGTCGCTTCTGCCGGCGTGCCGCGCACGCGAACCGCCCTGCAAAAGCTCAAAGGGCGTCGGCGCGGCATGGAGTTTAAGTTTAAGAAAGCCATGGCCAAGGATGATGCCGCCCTGCTCGCCCTGGAAAAGCAATATGGCAGCGTCGACTATATCCATAGCCGCGAGATCGGCATGCGGGACATCTTCGTGAAGACGGTGAATGAAGATCAGACACCGACCTTGCCACAGATTAAGTGCCGAACCTCCGTCATCTATGGCGGCAAGGATGTCGACACACCGGTCGAGCTTGGCGAGAAGCTGGTCGCGGGAATTCCAAACGCGACCCTGACGGTCTGTCCTCACTATGATCACATCTCAATCCTGGACCGCGGACGCCACCAGATTGCGCTGACCATTAAAGAAGGGCTCAGCGCGAAATGAACTTGATCGCTTATCTCCCATTTTTTGCCTTTGTGTTAGCGCTTGCCGGGTTCGGCATGGTGCGGATCAATACGGTCCTGACTTATTTCCAACAGGAAGAGTATGACAGCTCGCGCTTCCTCGGCGCGGTGCTTCGGGTGCGCCTGTTTGATGTGCTCGCCAGTTTGGCCCTGATCGGACTGTTTGTCGCCGACACATATTTAGGGCTCGGCTTTTACAAATGGCTCATCGCCGCGGCGGTGCTGGCCATCTTGGCGCTTCGCGAACGCGGATATGCTTATAAGAAAAAGCTGGTCGCCACGCAGCGTCTGAAGCGCATTCGCTGGCTCGCGCGTGGGTTCTTTATTGTAAGCCTCGGCCTCTTAGCCCTGCACGCCTATGCCGTGTTTGTGCTGCTGCAGATCATTCCGTTGCTGATCATGCTCGCGAACCGGTTGCTGCGCCCCTTCCAAGAGAAGGTCAATCAGGGCTTCATCGATCAGGCCGTCGAAAAGCTGGAGGATTTCTCCCCGGTCACGATCGGGATTACCGGCTCGTTCGGCAAGACCACGACGAAGCACATCTTTGCTGAGATTTTGGACTCCGCCGGCCCGGTCTTTTACAGCCCCGGCAGCATCAACACTGTGCTTGGCCTCACGCGTAATATTCGCGAGAAGCTGCAGCGTGGGCACAAATTCTTCATCGCCGAAATGGGCGCTTATGGGATCGGCTCGATCAAGCGGCTCTGCGATTTTTGCGACCCGCACTATGGCATCGTCACCGCCATCGGAAACGCTCACACCGAACGCTTTGGCGACATTGCCACCATTGCAAAAGCTAAATCTGAACTGGTGGAGCATGTTTGCGCGCGCGGCGGCATGGCCGTCTACCCGCACGAGATTTTGGAGCATAAGCCCTTCGCTGATTTGCGCGCGCAGTATCCAGACTTGATCCGTACAGTCGGCGACACCGAGGCGGCTGATTTCCAAATCATCGGCGCCGAGCTGGAAGACAGTAATTGGGCGATTACTCTGCAAGATCGACGCGCGCTATCAGCGCCGCCCATCACCTATACGCTGCCGCTGCTGGGCGATCATAATATCCTGAATTCAGCGCTCGCGGTGGCGATGACCTATCTGATCAGCCCGGCGACGGCGACGCGGATCCCAGCGTTTTCGAAAGATGTCGAACAGGTCCAACATCGCTTGCAAAAAATTGAAGCGCCCGGTCAGCCGCTCATCCTCGATGACGCTTACAATTCCAATGAGATCGGGTTTAAGAACGCGGTGACAGTGCTGAAGAAGCTTGCAAGGCAGCGCGGCGGGAAAGCCATTCTGGTCACTCCAGGTGTGGCTGAGATGGGGCTAGAGCATGACCGCGTGCATGGCCGCTTAGGCGAGCATGTCTCGGCCCATAGTGATGTCGTGATTGCGGTCAATCCAGACCGGATCGAAAGCTTTGTCAGCGCCCTCGACAAAAACAAAGTCGACTATCATGCGCGCGCCTCTTTCATGGAAGCCCGTCGTCTGGTCAGTGAAATTGCGGGCGAGCAAGATGTCGTTCTCTATGAGAATGATCTGCCAGATATTCTAGAAGAAAAGCGCCTACTCTAGGCGGCCGAATACCGGCGCTGTATTTGATCAAGCGCGATATTGAGTTCATCGATCGGTGATCGTGCATTGATGGCCGTATCTGGCCACCAATTCTCAGAATGAAAGCGGCCCATGGCGATGTCGCGGGCGCGCGAGACGCGGCTCTTCACAGTGCCCGTCGAACATTCAAGTACGTCAGCGGCTTCTTCATAGGTAAAGCCGGCAGCCACGACGAGTAAGAACGCCTCTTTCTGCGCGCGCTTCAAGGAATCAACCGCCTGCAGCATGCGAGACAGGTTTGAGCGCCCTTCGATACTGCTATTGGCAACAAGTTCGTTTTCGAGCTCTTCATGCTCGCGATACTCTATGCGGACGTCGGAACGTCTTTGTTGATAGAAGTCATTACGCAGGATCCGAAACAACCAACCGCGCAGCGCGCCTTTGGCTGGATCAAAATCTTTCCGGTTCTGCCACGCTTTAAGACACGTGTTTTGCACAAGATCATCGGCCCGTATGACGTCCTTACACAGCAAGCGTGCATACGCTCGCAGATCAGGTATTAGAGCCTCCAATTTCTCAGAGAACATCGCGAAATCCCCATAATTCAACCTACACTAGTTTTTTAATACCTAACACTTCGTTTCTGTGACGAAGATTTGCGAATTGTAGCGTGATCACGCCTCGCGGTGACCATTCGCCATGTAAGTCGGCCCGCCGCCATAAAAGAAAACTTGTTTACATTAGAACTATTTTTGACTGTCACTTGATCGGGTGACAGATTTACGAATGAGTAATTGAATTTACCTTTAATTAACCAACGCTTTGGACATCTTTAACGGCTAGAGGGCTGAAAGATGTTTACAAACGAGCTGGAAAAGACGCTTCCACACTTGCGCGCATACGCCAGAATGCTTTGTCA
>JBCBDI010000240.1:0-3653 GCA_038529885.1 Pseudomonadota bacterium | reverse complement strand
CTTTAGCAAAGCTTTTCTGCATTCATTTCAAGCAACTAACTGAAATGTCATGTGTGCCCAATTGCCTCCGCCAGTGCTTGCAAGTTCTTCTCATGGTCCTCGCGTGAGATCTTATAGAAGCTGATAGCCAAGAGCATCAGCATCCAAATGGAGAGCAAGACCAGGGCATAGCCCCAACCGAGGGACCGCACCGACTCTGCGCTCACATCTGCCGCGCGCGATCCCGGCGTGATGGCGGCAACAGAAAGTATGATTGAGGCGAGGAATAGCCCCGAGAATTGGGAGAGCTTGCGAATGAAACTGATCCCGGCAAAGAAGACCCCTTCTGAGCGCCGCCCTGTTTCCAGCTCACTCTGTTCTACAATGTCGGCGACCATGGCCGCAGCGATGATCTGATAAGCGATGATCAGCGCGATATCGATCACGGTGACGATGAGGATGATATTGTAAAGCTCCGGCGTTCCGTTCGCCGGTAGCAGACCGAGCAAGCGCGCAAAGACGGGCGCAGGTGCTATCGTGAAGGCGAAAATCCCGACAATGATCGCGGCGCGCTTCTTGCCGAAAACCCGGCCCGCGATCGGCGCAAGGATCAAGGCAATCAGCGGTGAGAAAAAGACGGCGAAGGTCAGTCCGGCAATCTGATCGCCAGTAAACTCCCAGAAGAAGCCATTGATATATTGGTTCAGACTGGCCGACGTGCCGCTGGCAATGAAGCCAAACAGCGTGGCGACGAACAAGGCGCGGAAAGACGGGTTAGACGCCGTTTCCCAGACCTCTCCCAGCACGCGGCCAAGGGTAATTTTTCGTTTTGGCGGCGGCGCTTTGAGATGCGGAATATGCGAATGCGTCCCGAGCGAGGTGATCAGAACCGCCGCAAAGATGCAGGATGCGCCGAGCAGGCCATAGGCATGCCACCCCGGCAGATGGAAGAAGCCTGCCGGGTCGCCTTCGCTGGGTTGCAGGAGCTGAGCGAACAGGATGACCTGAACCGTGAGCCCGCCCACCCAGGCGAAGAAATACCGAAACGACATGAGCGATGTGCGTGCGTCATAATCCTGCGACAGCTCCGCTGCGAGCGCATGATGCGGCACTTCGAATAAGGTGTAGGAAAGCCGCACGGCCACGGTCATGACAATCAACCAAGCGAACAGGCCTGCCCCGCTCAACGCGCCGGGTGGATTCCAAACCAAGAAATAAGCAATCGCCACCGGCACCAGGGTTGCGTACATGAAGGGATGCCGTCGCCCATATTTGCTGCGCCAATTGTCTGACCAATAGCCAACGACCGGGTCTGAAACAGCATCCAGGACAAGCGCAATCCCCATGGCCAAGACCACTAGCACCGCTGGCAGCCCGAGGACCTGGCTGTAAAAGAGCAAGAGGACGTATTCGAACCCATTATTCTTGATGCCGCCTGCAGCGCCGCCGATGCCATAGGCGATGCGGGTCAGGAGACCAGGTTTACGAGGGGCAGCCAGCGCAGCATCGGACATGTCAGCGTTCCATCTCTTGTGTGGAGATTACTCAACCATATCCGCCGCACGACGACCACGGTCTAAGGCGGCGAGATTGGCTTCATGGTCTTCGCGGCTGATTTTGTAGCGCGAGAGCAAGATGATCATCGTGGTCCACAAAGCCAGCAATCCGAACGCGTAGCCAGCGCCGAGCACGGTCAGCGTCTCGGACGTAAGTTCGCCTGGCTGCATGTCCCGGGACAGGTTCGCGCCGGCGAGGATCAAAGACGCAAGAAAGAGCCCACTGCCCCGCGCAAGCTTACGCATGAACAGAATTCCGGCGAAGAAGATCCCCTCCGAGCGTCGCCCGGTTTTCAGTTCGCTGTCTTCCACAATGTCCGCAATCATCGAGCTTGATAGGATCTGGAAACAGATGATCAGCGCGACATCGATCATCGTAATAAACAGGATGATGTTAAACAGAAGCTCAGTGCCATTGGCAGGCATCAGGCCCGCAAGTCGAAACAGGACCGGAGCGGGCGCGATTGAGAAAGCCAGAATGCCAATCGTCAGCGCGCCGCGCTTCTTCCCGAGCGTGCGCGACACGATTGGCGCTAAGACCAAAGCCAAGAGCGCCGACACAAAAACGCTGAGCGTCAGCAGCGACGTCTGACTGGTCGTAAACTCCCAGAAAAAGCCATTGATGAAATAGTTCAAAGTGGCCGCCACGCCTGACGCCATGAACCCGAACAGCGTGGCGACGAACAACCAAAGGAAGGACCGGTTCGATAGCGTTTCGCCAATCTCCTTAAACACCAATCCGATCGTCATTTTGCGCGCTGGCGGCGGCTGGCGCAGATGGGGAATATGCGAGTGGGTACCGGCTGCGCACACAAATACGGAGAAGCAAATCATGATGGCTGAAATCAATCCGTAAGACTGATAGCCATCAATATTAAAGAAGCCGCTGCCATACTCGTCCGTCGGCACCAGCAAGAAGCGCAAAGCATAGACCGCGATAAACAAGCCGCCCATCCAACCGAAGACATATCGGAAGGTTAGGAAAGACGTCCGCTCGTCATAATCGTCGGTCAGTTCGGCCACCAAAGCGCTGCTCGGCACATCATAGAATGTGAACGAGACCCGCACCGCAATCGTAATCGCCAGCAGATACGGAAACAGCGCATTGCCTTCTAAGCCAGAAGGCGGGTTCCAGACGAAGTAATAAGCAATCCCGACCGGCATGATGGCCGCATACATAAACGGATGTCGTCGCCCGAACTTGGTGCGTAAATTATCCGACCAATAGCCAACGATTGGGTCGGTGAATCCGTCGACAATCATCGCCGTCAACAAGGCTGCCCCAACCAAGGCAAAATCGACGCCGAGCACTTGCCCATAATAAAGGAGAAGAAAATACTCGAAGCCGTTATTCTTAATCCCATCGCCTGCGGCGCCAAACCCATAGGCCAGTTTGGTCAAGAAACCCGCTTTGCGTCGGGGCGCTTCGGTCATCTCTCCTCCTAAATGATGGCGCGCCTCTTAGCGGGCGCGCTCACCGGGTATGGGTCTCCTACAGGCCGAGCACCATTTTCGACATGATATTGCGCTGGATCTCATTCGATCCGGCATAGATCGAAGTCTTTCGATAGTTGAAATAGCTCGGCGCAACCGGGCTTGCATAATCAGGCGTTGCGAGGTCGCTGTTCGCACCGGCCCGAGCAAGCGCAAACGTGTCCTGCACGAATGGTGCGGCATAGCCGCCAACGGCTTCCAGCGACAATTCAGAAATCGCTTGTTGCGCCTCCGACCCCGCGCACTTCAACATGGAGCTTTCAGGTCCAACCGCCTGACCCGCAGACAGGGCTGAAAAGATACGAAGCTCCGTCGCATTGAGCGCTTCGATCTGCATCTCCATTGCCGCGAGCTTGCGTTGGAAATCAGGATCCTTGAGCAAGGGCTCGCCGCCTGATTGTTCGACGCTTGCCAGCTTTTTGGTCTTCTGCAGCATGCTCTTCAGACCTGGCGCGTAAGCATTGCCGCGTTCGAACTGCAGCAAATATTTCGCATAGGTCCAGCCTTTGTTTTCCTCGCCAATCAGCGCGTCATCGATTTTAACGCGAACATCTTCGAAGAAGACTTGGTTGATCTCCTGCTGGCTTTCGGCTGGTCCATCCAAGGTTGGCAAAGCCGAGATGC
>JBCBDI010000239.1:0-3705 GCA_038529885.1 Pseudomonadota bacterium | reverse complement strand
AGATCGCTGACGCCTATGCGCTCTTTGAGCATTTAGGCATTCCCGCCATCAAGACCGGATATGTCGCCGACGGGGGCGAGATCACGCGCCGGGATGCCGATGGTAAAGTCTTCAAGGAATGGCATGACGGCCAATTCGCGGTGAACCATCACCTTGGCGTTTTGAAGCTGGCCGCGCAGCATAAAATCACCATCAACGCCCATGAGCCCGTCAAAGATACAGGCTTGCGGCGGACCTATCCGAATGCCTTCTCAAGAGAAGGTGCGCGCGGTCAGGAATATAATGCCTGGGGCCAGCCCCCAAACGATCCAGCCCACACCACCATCCTGCCCTTCACACGCATGCTGTCTGGCCCGATGGACTTTACGCCAGGGATATTCGATTTGAATTTCGGCAAACCCGTCGAGGACAATCCGCGTGTGCAAACGACGCTCGCCAAGCAATTGGCGCTTTACGTTTTGCTGCACAGCCCCATTCAGATGGCCGCAGACCTGCCCCGCAATTACGAAACCCGACCCGACGCTTTCGAGTTTATCAAGCAAGTGCCCGTCGATTGGAGCGAGTCGATCATGCTCGATGGGTATCCTGGCGACTATGCCGTCATGGCGCGCAAAGATCGCAACTCCGAAGCCTGGTATCTCGGCGCCATCTCAGATGAAGAGGCTCGGTCCTTGAGCTTGCCGCTCTCATTCTTAGAAGATGGCACATATAAAGCTCAGATCTATCAAGATGGCGAGGCTGCCCACTGGCTGACAAATCCGTACAGCCTGACGCGCCGCGAGCAGACCGTTACCCAACAGGACACGCTCGCGATCCAACTCGCGCCAGGGGGCGGCGCCGCCATCGCCTTCGTGCCGGTCACGGATTGATCTGGTTCGCGGCCCGGTCGGCAAATCGCTCTTCGACAACCGGATAGCGATCCCAAACTGATCGATCGACATAGGACCTTAGCAGTTTGATATATTCCGCATGCGTCCAGGCGAGCGGCGTGGCCGAGTTGGTGCCTTCGCCAAACTCATAACCGAACGGATTTGGGCCGACGCCATCCCAGACTTGTTCGGGCAGGCTCAGCCCCTCATTCGCAAAGGCTTCCATGCTTAAAATCAGGAGCCGCACTCGCTGCTCGGCCTCCGCGACATCGGCATGATCAGGCCCCAACGCCTCCGCCAATGCCTCAAGCCGCGCGATTTCATAATGCGCGCGCTCACCTGAGAAAAACGGCCAAACCCGGCCGCGTTGTCCAGGTGTACTGTCACCTTCCAACTCGTGATAGTTGGTGCCGCCCGCACCATCTTCGCCATAGCCATCATTTCCGTATCGACGCCAACCGACTAGGCCGTCGCCGAATTCGTAACGCACCCGCAAATTGTCTTCATGGTCGCCGTCCAGCTCTTCGATCGAGTCGACAATGCTCGGCGCATCCCACGCGCGAACTCCATAGCGAACGAGCTCCAAAAACCCGCCATCCACGATCTGATCTTCGGGAAGCCCCGGACGCCCATTATTATCGCCGAGCGGAGTTTTATCATTCGGATCTTGATTACGGGTAATTCGAATGAAGTATTCGCCATCTCCAAGCGCGCCCTCAGTCGTGAACATCCAGGCCTCAAGGCTGGACTCAAGCCGATCCGCCGCCTCTAAGTAGCGCTCGGCATCGCCTGGCTCGCCGAACTGCTCAGCGAGATCTGCCGCCGTCACGAATCCGGAAATGACCGCCGCAACACTGGACGGAGAATAACCCTCCTGCTCTTCCCAGCGCTCTTGTTGCGTGTAGCCTAGCGAGGCGTCGAACTCGGTATTCCAAAGGATATCTGGTCGCCCGCCATCGACCAGGAAGTTCGCCGCGGGCTTCAGCATCGCCTCATAGCTCTCCGCCATTTCTGCGTCAGAGATCACGCCCGCGCGCCAAAGCTTCCAGCCCAACATGATCGGCATCGCCGTTTGGTCTTTTTGGACAGCCACCCATTCAATTTCGCCATCCACATGCGTTTTCTGAAGGAACCATCCCGTGACGCCAGAATTGCCGGGCGTGTCTTCCGTGACCTGGACCATGGGAAAATACCGATAAGACGCGAGGGCGGTTTCAGCATCGCCCATGGCGAGGAAAGCAGACGCGACCTGGAAGAAGTCACGCGGCCAGACCGCTTTATACCCGGTTTGAGGCTGGTCCGCCGGCGCCGTTTCGCCCCACGGATTGGATAAGGACGCAATCAATGCCCCAGCATGCGTTTTGTCTTCCATGATCTTCAGATTGATCGCCGACATATACGCCAAAGCCCCCGCATCGCCCGAGGCATTTGCGAGCGCCGGCAGTTCGGAGAGTGACGACAAATAGTCGGCCCACTGGTCCGCATACTTTTGCGCCACATCCGTCGTGGGCTGTTCCAGGGCTGCGGTCGTATTGGCTCTCGCGATCTCTTCAGTTTCGCCAAAGCCAATCACCAAGCTGCCTTCAACGCGCGCAGCAATGCTATCTGCCAAATCACCCTCTGATGCGCTCAGAGCAATGACGCCGCCAATGTTGCCCGGAGCTTGGGCCGCTATGTAAATGTCATCCAACACGCCGTCCGCCAAATCCTCCAAGCCATCCGACACGCCGACATATCCCGTTGACGCTATGATTGGGCTGTCCGCGGACCATTGCGCAAACAGATGCGCTGTGCCGTCCTCAGCGTGCAGGCCATTGTCCACAATCTTAGCTTGGTCCCCGCTGCCCGTATTGCCCAAAGCCGGATCGATATAGGCGAAAAGCTGGTAGCCCTTAGGCAGCGGGTCGCGGCTTTCCACATTGACCAGCAAGGCATCTCGATCTGGATCAGTGAATGTCGTGACCTGAACGGTCGCGGTAATTTCTGGATAGGACTGCACGAGGGTTGGGCTTGGAGACTTCGGCAACGCATCGCCGTCCACGAGGATAGTGCCTTCCTCTGGCTCCACGATCCCTTCAGGCCCGACCAGCAAGATGCGGATTTCGCGGATCTGCGCCTCATGGATGAGCCCCCACATGACTTCCGTGATCCGGTCTTGCCCGATCGAGAACCACACTTTTGAGATTGGCGCCGTTGGGCTCAGCTCGGAGAATTGGCCGTTTTCATCATACGCCTCATAGGAGGTTCCAATGGCGAGCTTCTGGGCATTCGACCACGTTGGCGGAGCCCCAGGCGCACCCGGCGCGGCTTCGTTCGCAGAGACAGTGTCCGTCTCGGATCCAGAACACGCCGAGACTAAAAGCATGGCACCGCACAGACAGGTATAAATGAGTCGGCTCAATTTGATCTCCCGCAAATTTTTGCAATTTTATGATCATCATCTTTGAGGTTTCGAGTTGGGTCAATAAAATTCTGTGGCACCAATAAATTGCCAAGCGAGGCAAATTGCGCTTTATGGTGCTCCATATCGGGAGCGCTGTAGATAAAGCGCACTGGGGAGGAATGAGCCAGTTATGAAACGAGCCGCACTCAGCATGTCTATATGCGTCCTTGCAGCCTGTGCTAGCCCAATGCCAATTTCGCAAAATACTGCAAACATAGACACTGTCTCGCAATATTCACCGCGCGACTATGTCCAAGTGCAGCATCCAGAATGGGCGAAAGACGCGGTCATCTATCAGATTAATACGCGCCAATTCACGCCAGAGAATATCCACGCCAAGCTCTTTCAGACGGGGGAGGTGCGCTTGTGCGGATTTGAACGTTCCTTCTGGCG
>JBCBDI010000238.1:0-3707 GCA_038529885.1 Pseudomonadota bacterium | reverse complement strand
TGCACATAGGGGTGGACATTCAAAGTTCCAAAGCGCCGCGCGAAGCGTTTTTGCGCGTCTGGCGAGAGATTGTTCTGGTCTCTGAAGAAGATGACGTGATGGTCGAGGAAGGCGCGGTGGATCTCGTCAAACTGCGCATTGGACAAGTCTTCAGACAAGTCGGCGCCAGCGATTTCAGCGCCAAGTGCACCTGCAACCGGGGTAATTTCGAGCGTAGAAGCCATGGCAGGCAGTCTACGCTCGATTGAAAAGGAGTCTATCTATTCCGCCGCGTCTGCCGGAAAGAGGCGGTCATAGAGATAGGTAAACTCTAGCGCGGTGCGTTTGGCGCGCTCTTTCTGGTTCGCCGCAGCAGAGTGGCCGCCATCAATGTTCTCATAATAGAGGAAGGGTTTGCCCGCGTCCTCGAACAGTTTGGCCATTTTGCGCGCATGGCCAGGATGCACGCGGTCATCCTTGGTGGAGGTGACAAAGAAGGGCGTTGGGTAATCGGCGCTGGCATCGAAGTTCTGGTAAGGCGAGATTGATTCCAAGAAGGGGCGCTCTTCGGGATTGTCCGGATCGCCATATTCATCGACCCAAGACGCCCCTGCCAGGAGCTTATGATAGCGCAACATGTCGAGCAGCGGCACTTGGATGACCACCGCATTCCAGAGATCAGGGCGCTGCGTGATCATCACACCCATCAAAAGCCCGCCATTCGAGCCGCCCATGATGCCAAGATGATCCGGCGAGGTAACGCCTTTCGCGATCAAGTCTTCGCCGACCGCGATAAAGTCATCATAGATGCGCTGGCGATTGCCTTTCAGGCCCGCTTGGTGCCAGGCCGGGCCAAACTCACCGCCGCCGCGAATATTCGCCAGGACATAAGCACCGCCCCGCTCCAGCCACATCCGACCAATACCGCCGCTATAGCTCGGGCGCATTGAGACTTCGAACCCGCCATAGCCATAGAGCAGCGTCGGCGTGGTGCCGTCCAAGACAATGTCCGCACGATGCACGACGAAGTAGGGCACCTTTGTTCCATCCGCCGAGGTCGCTTCCATTTGCTGGACTGTCAGCCCGTCTGTATCAAATTTGGCCGGGAGCGCTTTTAAGTCTGACGTGGTGTTCGTCGCCGCATCAAAGGTGAGCAGGCTGTCGGGGCTGAGAAAGCCCTCATAGTTCACAAAGACCGTCTCTGCTTCCTTGTCGGCATAGGCGATCCCGGCTTGGCCGGTTCCGGGCAACGCGACATCGCTGGTTGTCCAACCGGCTTCCTCATCGCGTTCCAGGCGGAGAATTTTCCCGGCGACATTGTCATTGATCGAAAGGAGCGCCGCGGACTTCGAAACCGCCACCCCGTTCACGGCCTGGCGTTCATTGGCGCGGAAGACAAGCTCCACCGGTGGAAGGGTTTTGGTGTCGAGGAAGTCCTGCAAATTGAAAGCGACCAGGTCGCCTGTCTTGAAATCCTGGTCTCCAACGGTCCAGTCTTCTTGCAGGGTGACAAATTGCATTCCCTGATAATCGTCGCCGAGCGAGGACTTTTGCGGGATCGGGAAGGCGACCGGCGCTCCATCGCTGAGCAGCCAATAGGTCGAGGTGAAAAATGTATCGGCTTCAACCGCGCCATAAATCATGGTGCCGTCTTCGAGCTCTGACGCCCATGGCCAGACGCCAACGTCTGAGGCTTGCCCGGCATAAAGCTCTTGCGCCTCATCGAGGCTCTGACCGCGCTTCCAAAGGCGAACGGAAGACGGATATCCAGAGTCAGTAAGCGTCGAGCCGTCGCCGCCCCAATCGGTGCCAACCAGCACTGTATCATAGTCGACCCAGGCAACGCCTTGCTTGGCTTCCGCGGTCTCAAACCCGCCCTCGACAAAGCTTTTCGCGTCGAGGTCAAACTCGCGATTGATCACCGCATCCTTGCCGCCATCTGAAAGTGCGACGAAGCACAGCGTCTTCTCTGCGCCTTTTGGGCGGAAGCAATTGGCGCCTTTAAAGACCCAGTTTTTGTCTTCGTCAGCGGCCAATTGATCGAAGTCGAGGACCGTCTCCCAGTCCGGCGCGTCGGTCTTATAGCTCTCAAGGCTGGTGCGACGCCAAAGGCCGCGAACATTGGTTTCGTCCTGCCAGAAATTATAGACCATGCCATCGCGCACGCGGCCATAAGGGATGCGGTCATTGGAGATCGCAAGATCAAGCGCCTTGGCATAATTGTCGTCATAGATGGAGAGCGCTTTAATCGCGTCTAGAGAGCGATCATTTTGCGCATTCACCCAAGCGAGTGCGGCTTCGCCTTCCACCTCTTCGAGCCAAAGGTAGGGGTCGTCTGATGGTGTGCTGGTCTCGGCGATTGTCTCTGATTCCATAGCTGTGTTCGAACTCGCATCTGCCTCTGTCGCGGCACTTGGCGTCTCGATACTGGTGGTGCAAGCGGCGAGTGCAGCGCCGGCGGCCAGGGATAAAAGGGTCAAGCGCATCGTATTCCTCCACTATGTGAGGAAAGATCTAGCGAGGATTGGGGTAAGGGCAACCAATCGGATCTAAGAAACTGCCAATCAGTCGGAAATTTTTCCCGTCGACTGTCGCACGATCAATTCAAAGTCGAACACTTCTTCGAGCGTCGTCTCAGACTCAGACGTCATCAGCCGTTCGGCAGCGCGTCGACCCATTTCCGCAACCGGCTGTCGGATCGTCGTCAGCGATGGCCAGACGGCAGATGCGAGGCGTGTATCGTCAAACCCGGCAATCGAGATGTCGCTTGGAATTTGCAGTCCGGCGGCCATCACAGCAGTCATTGCGCCGACGGCCATGTCATCATTGGCGGCAAAGATCGCCGTCGGACGGGGCTTGGCTTTGATCAGCTTCGCCGCTGCCTCTAAGCCAGACCGGAGAGAATAATCCCCTTCGACAATATGCGCTGGGGTGACTTTAAGGCCGGCATCTGACAGTGCGTCGAGATAGCCCTCGCGCCGCCCGGTTGAGGCATTGTGCCCGGCGGGACCTGCAATAAAGGCGATGTCCTTGTGGCCAAGCTCGATCAAGTGTCGAACCATTTCGGTCGCGGCGAGCCGGTCATCCATGCGAACCACGGGCGTCGCTTCCGGTTGGCGGGCAGGCGACAGGCTCGCATATGCGGTGCCGCTTTCTTTCAACAGGCTCAGAATATCTGGGTCATCGCAAAGCGGCGGGGTCAGGACGACGCCGTCGGCGCGCGACATCATCAAGAAGCTTTCAAGCCGCTCCAGGAAGTCGGGCGCTGTGCGATCGACCATTTCCGGGAGTAGAAAATAGCCTTGCGTCCGGCACGCTTGATAGATGCCATCATTCACTGCAGCGACATATTCCGGAACCGGATTGTCATGAAGATGCGCGATCAAGAATGAGCGCGCGCCTGCCAATGATCGTGCTGCCGGGTTCGGACGATAGCCCAAATCGCGCGCGGCTTTCATCACCAGTTCGCGTTTGGCGGGGCGGACATTGGGCTCATTATTGAGCACACGCGAAACCGTTTTCGCAGATACACCTGCTTTCTCGGCTACGTCGTCTATGGTGATGGCGCGTGTCGGGCGGCTAAGGCCCATGGAAGATCTCCCAGCTATTATCTTTTTGTGCCGCAATCCGACTGCGAACGCAATCTAACCGTGTGCATATGCTTCCCATTTGCAACATGAATGCCTTAGAATTGGAAATATACAAATGGCGAGGCCTCCAACGGATAA
>JBCBDI010000237.1:0-3730 GCA_038529885.1 Pseudomonadota bacterium | reverse complement strand
CGACACCCAATCGGATAGTCCGGCGTCAGCTTGGCGCGAAGTTCAGCGTCCGGGACCTGGCTTTCCAGCTGGTTCATTGCGATGCGATGATAAGCGGCGCGGCCTTCCGGCGTCCATTTAAACGCCTGCCAGAAGAAGGTATCAGCTTGCTCATAAATGATCTCGCGGTTCATCGCGCCAATCTTCATAGCAAGCTCTGGGTCCGTCCCGAGAAGCGCGCCCTCTTCGGCACTCATGGCAATATCGCGGCGCGGGATGACCCAATTGGGACTGCGCTGAAAGACAACGAGTTCTGCAACCTCTTCGGCAAGTTCCGGGATAATCTGCACCGCGCTCGCCGCGCAGCCGATAATGCCGACCCGTTTGCCTTTTATGTCGATCGAGTGATCCCAATTCGCCGAATGGGTGATCGCGCCTTGGAACGACTCTTTTCCCGGAATGGCTGGCCAGTTTGGACGATTAAGCTGGCCCAGCGCGCCGATCACGGCATCGCCCTGATAAGAAGCACCGCTGGCGGTCGTTACGGTCCAGGTCTTAGCCGCTTCATCCCAAACCGCGCGCACCGCTTCATCATCCAAGTGAATGTTCGGGCGCAGCTGATAGCGATCTGTGATCTCATCCGCATAAGCTTGAATTTCTGCGCCTTGGGGATAGGCGCGGGTCCAGTTCACACTTTGCGCAAAACTGAACTGATAGAGCGCAACCGGTACATCGCACGCCACACCCGGATAGGTGTTCTGCGCCCAGGTGCCGCCGACCCTGTCCATCTTTTCGACCATTGTGAATGTGTGACCAGCTTCTTGAAGCTTGATCGCTGCGCAGAGACCTCCGAGGCCTGCACCGATGATGATGACGTGTTTCCCCGCCATGGCTCATCTCCTCCAGACTTTTTCTTATGTCTGACAGGATGACGCATCCCACTGCCAAGGCAAGGGTCACGCGGGGAGAGGAATAAGCTTGCTACGCGCCGGGAATGCCTTCGCGCGCAGGATGGCGCGGATAGACCCCGAGAATTTTCAATGAATTGGAGAAGAAGCCAAGCTCCTCCAATGCCAGCTGGACGGACCGATCATCCGGGTGCCCTTCAATCTCAGCATAGAATTGCGTCGCCGAGAACGAGCCTTCGATCTGATAACTCTCAAGCTTGGTCATGTTGACCCCATTGGTCGCGAACCCGCCAAGCGCCTTATACAGCGCCGATGGAATGTTGCGGACTTGGAAGAGAAAAGCCGTCATGGCTTTCCCGTCTTGCGGGTCCATTTCCGCCGGCTCCGGGGACATGATGACGAAACGGGTCGTGTTATGAGCCGCGTCTTCGATGTCCCATGCGAGGATATCCAAGCCGTACTCTTGCGCCGCCAATGCGGGCGCAATCGCCGCTGAGGTCGGATCATTCTGCTCCGCGACTTGCCGGGCGGCGCCAGCCGTGTCGGCGGCGGTGACCGCAGCGATATCGTGTTGGCGCAGGAAGTTACGGCACTGTCCCAGCGCCATGACATGGCTGTACGCCTCTTTGATATCTTCCAGTTTTGCACCTTTGGGGGCCATGAGCTGGAATTTGATCCGCATCAGATGCTCACCAATCATGTGCAGACTGGTTTCAGGCAGCAGGTGGTGAATATCGCCAACGCGGCCAGCAATCGTGTTTTCGACCGGGATCATTGCCAGTTTCGCCTCACCGCTTTCAACCGAAGCGATGACATCTTCAAAGGTCCGGCAGGCCACCGCATCATATTGCGGAAACACTTCGCGACAGGCGATGTGTGAGTTCGAGCCGCGCTCGCCCTGATAAGTGATCTTGCCTTGTGCCATTGAACCGGCCTCCAAATTCCTTCGCGATGCCTTTCTGCCAAAGCTTTTGGCATGAAGATCTCGCTAACAGACCTGCGCGCTTTCGCCGCTGAATGAGGTAACGCGCGATCTGCCACATCTGTATATATTGATCGCGAACGCATAGCGTGTCAGAAGGCGCGCGCAAGACTGGATTATGAGGGATCACCTATGGGCGAACTCGCACTGAACAAGATTTTCGGGGCACTCTTGGCTGTTGGCCTTGTTGTTCTAGGCCTGAAAGAGGTTTCGACCATCGTATTTGGCGGCGGACACCACCACCATAAAGAGTACGAATCACTGAATAAGTGGGCCGAATCAAACTTCAAAGGTTACCGGGTCGATATCGCTGAAGTCGGCGGTGCCGGTGAAGTCATCGAAGAGATTTATGATCTCGGCGCGCTGATCTTGGGCGCAGACCTCGCGCGCGGCGAGCGCAGCTTCAAAGCCAAATGTGCCTCCTGCCACACACTCGATCAAGGTGGATCGAACGGAACGGGTCCAAACTTGTACGGCGCCATGGGCGCGGCCAAGCAAGCCAATGCGGCCTTTGCTTATTCCGGCGCGCTCGGAAACACAGACGGCGTTTGGTCTTGGGAGAATATGGACGCTTGGCTTGAGAATCCATCAAGCTATGCGCGCGGCACCAGCATGGCCTTTGCAGGCCTGAAGCGTGACGATGAGCGCGCCAGCGTGCTGGCTTATCTCGCCACTTACAGCCCAGACGCACCACCCGCGCCGGAGCCGCTTCCAGAAGTTGAAGCTGAGGCAGACGGCGAAGAAGCATCCGGCGATCTCGCCGAAACCGACGAAACCGTCATTGAAGGCGGCGAAGCGAGCCCTGCAGAGGACGCTGCCATTGCTGCTGAAGCCGCAGCCGATGCCGCGATCGAAGCGGCCGTTGATGAAGGCACGGCGGCCATCGTCGAAGCAACAGTCGAAGCCGAAGACGTGGTCGAAACCGTTTCTGACGCGGCTGAAGACGCCGCCGAAGCGGTCACGCCTGAGCAGTAAGCCAGGCGGGCTCAACGCCTTTCATTGCTGGAACATCGATGCGGCGAGCCTCTAATGGCTCGCCGTATTCCGTTGCGATCCGCTCAATCGCAGGCGCAAGCGGCTCGCTCATGGTCGTCATGAAGGTGCCATTGGCGTGCAACAGCGTATCGGGGCCAGCCACGAACCCGACATGACCCTTCCAAAAGATCAGGTCACCGCGCTGTAATGTGCCAGAGGTCTGCCAATTCTCGATCGGCTCCCCGAGCCAAGCTTGCTGCATATCGCTATCGCGCGGCGCGGTCACACCGCACGCGCCGAGAGCGATCTGGACGAGGCCAGAACAATCCCAGCCTAAACAATCGCGCCCGCCCCAAAGATAGGGCGTGCCGAGCGAGCGCTCCGCAACCGTGACAGGGTCATCCTCCAAAGTTGCGATTGGCGCGACCAAGTGTTCGGCCACCCAACCGGCGCGTTCAAACTCGACATAGCGCCCCTCTTGATTGCCCGTCGCGGTCAGTTGCGCGCCTGGACCAAGCACAAAATTCGGCGCGCCAGTGATTTTTGGCTCTGCATAAGTATGGAGGCGCTGGGCAATGACGCGATGGCTTGGGTCTAAGACGGGCGCAGACAGAGCCGCCATCAAGACCCAACCGACATATCGGTCCGCATCGCTTTGGACGAGCCCAAACTCGCCCTTTTCATGATGCAGGGTCACTGTTTCTCCAAACAGCACTTGGCTGACTTGGGTCGCATCCGGTTCGGGCGACTTACGCATCGCAGCGACACCAGCACTGACTTGCATCGCGAGACGCGCGCCGCCGCTCGGCAAAACCAATCTTGGATCATCGAAGGACAGCATCATACGTCTCCAACCACATTCAAGTCAGAGATATAGCTTGAAAAC
>JBCBDI010000236.1:0-3745 GCA_038529885.1 Pseudomonadota bacterium | reverse complement strand
GCGCTATGGTGATTGGGAAAAAGCGGGGCGCGCTGTCGATTTCTAAAACCGACCGCTTGCTGCGACCTACCAGATTCTGAGCGTTTGATTGCGGCGATCGCCTGGGCGTTCACCGCGTGGCGGGCGAGCGCCATCCTCGGCGTCATCCCGGTCATCGCGCGCTCTTGGCTTTGGCGCTTTCAACTCAGCGACGATGATGTCTCCGCTTTCTTCATTGGCATAGTCTTGGCCAAGATTGATGATCACCGTGGTGAACTCATCTAAGTCGACGCGCCGGTCGAGATTGGGGTCAAAGCGAAACGGATTGGCGAGACTGTCATCGCGGGTTGGCAATCCTGCCGCCCAGTCGCGTTGCTCCAAGGCGGTTAAATAGCCGTCCTGATTGGCGTCCGCATTTTCAAAGGCTGCTGGAATTCCCAAATCAATCTCGCTGGCGCTGATCCGGCCATTGCTGTCAG
This sequence comes from Pseudomonadota bacterium, assembly GCA_038529885.1. Classification (GTDB taxonomy): domain Bacteria; phylum Pseudomonadota; class Alphaproteobacteria; order Caulobacterales; family Hyphomonadaceae; genus Henriciella. The sequence continues at coordinate 3,287 of JBCBDI010000236.1, read as the reverse complement.
CGTCGAAGGTCAGAAAGAGACCGGCACCCGGCTTAAGGCGATCGGCTTTGGTGCGTTCGCGCAAAGCTTGGTCTCGAACTTCTCCTTGTCCCGGAAGCCGAACGAGTTCGTCTTCGTCTGCATCCGCGTGTGCGGCGAAGCTTAGACTGAGGGCTGCCAAGGCAGCGATCGAGATAGATTTGATCATGGGACACCAATCAACTTGAGACAAACATATAACCATTCGCGGCATGAATGCCACATGACGATTACGTCAGACCAAAATGTGGCGCGCTTTGTATCATCTTGAGGCAAGCTGCTCTCGTTGGGGTGGCACCCCCTTGACCAGACCGGCGAGTCCCGCTCGACGTGTGCACCTTAAGTTGAGTAGCCTTATTGAACTTTATGGCCGCGACGTTTTTTGAGCGGTCTGATCCCACGGAGGTATATGATGGGAAAACGTGACGATCTGATCGCAAAATACGCCAAAGACCTGGAAGAGAAGTGCGGCATGAAGCCGGACATGAAACTTCTAACAGCGGTGACAATTGCCTGCGGTCCATCAATCTACCGCAATGATGCATCGACCGTTTCAGCCACTCAGAAGGGTGAGCTTGAGACTGTGAAGAAGAGCTTCCTGATTAAGAAGCTTGGTCTGAAAGACACGCCGAAGCTGGATGAAGGTCTGGATGCGGTCATGAACACTTATGGTCGTTCGGTCCGCAAAAAGTATCGCGCCGTGGTGTACTATTTGCTGGTGAAGCACTTCCGCAAAGGTACGCTCTTCAAATAGGCGTTCGTGCTGCGATTAAATTTGAGAAAGGACCGAGTATGTGCTCGGTCCTTTTTTCGTTCTAGACGCGCTAAGTTCTTAACAGCGACTTAGGAGTTGTTAACCCGGACTTAACGCAAAGCCAGCATTCGGTTAACTCTTGCAGAGCGCGTGTTGGCGAGTGATTCGCCTGGGCGAAGACGGAGTTTGCCATGCAGATCTCAGCCGACCAGATCCCAATGATTATTGCTGTGGGTGCGTTGGCCCTCGGCCTGGCCTTCATTTTGTGGGCGCTGCGAACCTCAGATGGCGCACGTGGCGCGGCCAAGCGTTATAAAGAAAAAGCCAATGACGCAGAATCTTCCGTCGCTGAATTGAAGTCTGTTCTCGGCGCGCATCCTGGAGTCATCCTGGTGTGGCAAGGCGAAGACATTGACGTTGATGCAGATGACATCACACCGCCCGATATTCATGGATCACCGGTCGCGCTTGCAAGCTTGTTGAGATTTACCGATGACGCCGTCTCAATCGATCCGGCCGTGCGGATCATTGAAGGTCTCGCTGATCTAGAAGCGCGCGATGCGAGCGGCATCGACTCGACGCTGCGCATTCGCTTGCGGGAACTTGCCGAAGAAGGGCAGCCTTTCTCGCTCACAATTATCGGGCACAATGGCCGCTTCCTGGAAGCCGATGGCCGCACCGCGGGTGCCCGCGTTGTCGTCTGGATTTCGGACTCTACGATTAAGGGGCTTGAAGAAAGTTCTGCGCGAGGCCGGCTGGAAGAAGCGCGGCAAGTGATTGCGCGCGACCCCACAGCCTTCTTAGACATGCTCGGCAAAGCCCCATTCCCGGCTTGGCGGATTTCAGGCGTTGGGCGTTTGCAGTGGGCGAACCCTGCTTATGTCGATGCCGTGGATGGCGACAATCTCGATCGCGTGCTGGAACGCCAGGTCATGCTGGACGAAAAAGCTGTCGAGCAGGTCCGCAAAACTTTGACCGAGGGCAAAGAGATCGACGAGACCCGTCATATCGGGATCAAAGGCGAGCGACGCGCCATGCGCGTCTTGTCTTTCCCGCTATCTGGCGGTGTCGGGGCTATGGCCTTTGATGTGACGGAACAAGAGCGCGCGCGGGATGAGTTGGACAAGCATGTCCGCGCCCATGATGAGACGCTGAACCATGTCGCTGATGCAGTGGCGATCTTCAGCTCTGAACGCAAGCTCACCTTCCACAATCGCGCCTTCGCAAAAATGTGGGATATGGACGAGGGCTTCTTGCTCGATATGCCGAGCCATGGCCAATTGCTCGACCGGCTGCGTGAGCGCCGCAAATTGCCTGCCCAAGCTGAGTATGCCAAATGGCGTGCAGAGGAGCTCTCTTATTATCTCGACATTAGCGGGATCGAAGAAGACGAGTGGCACTTGCCGGACAATCGCACCCTTAAAGTGACGCGCCAACGCCATCCTATGGGCGGATTGTTGATCCTGTTTAAGGACATTACCAGCGAACTGGACCTGCGCACGAAATACAATGCGATGATCAAGACCCAAGGCAAAACACTCGATAGTTTGCACGAAGCCGTGGTTGTGTTCGGCACCGATGGCCGCTTGAAACTTTCAAACATTGCCTTCGCCGATCTTTGGGGCATCGAGGCTGAGCTCCTAAAAGACGAGCCCGACTATGATGACATCGCGGATTTCTGTGTGCCGCTATTCCATGACCGGGACACGTGGAAAGCCATTAAAGCGCACATTACCGATCCCGGCGCGCGTCAGGAGACGACCGGCGAGATGCGTCGTTCGGATGGGTCGATCCTGACCTATGTGACCAAGCCGCTTCCAGACGGAAATACGCTCATCGCCTTTGCCGATGTCTCGGCGCAGCGCTCGGTGGAGACCGCGCTTCGCGACCGCGCAGAAGCGTTCGAAACAGCTGACCGGTTGAAGACCGAGTTCGTCAAGAATGTCAGCTATCAGTTGCGCTCTCCGCTTCAGACGATTCTCGGCTATGGCGAATTCCTGCAAATGGAACGGATCGGCGACTTGAATGATGCGCAGCGCGACAAAGTCGATGCAATCTGTGAGGCGTCGAACCATTTGAATGATTTGATCGGCAACATTCTCGATCTTGCGATGATTGAGGCTGGACGTCTCGACCTCGATATTAGTGATGTGAATCTGAAAGAGCTGATTGAAGAAGCGGTATCGATTGGGGTCACCAACGCAGCCGATACCGAAGTTGAAGTGGTTGCGGATATCGCCAATGGCCTTGGCAAAATCGAAGCGGATGAAAAACGCATCCGCCAGGTCCTGTTTAATCTGGTTTCGAATGCGCTGCGCTTTACCGACCCTGGCGGCAAAGTGACGATTTCAGCCGAACGTATGGGCGATACGGCCAAGTTGACGGTCAAAGACAATGGCCGCGGCATTCCAGCTGAAGACCAAGCCACCCGGTTTGACAGTTTCACGTCAAGCGACCGGCGAGGGGCGGGCCTTGGTCTGTCTCTGGTCAAGCATTTCGTGCAACTGCATGGCGG
>JBCBDI010000235.1:0-3808 GCA_038529885.1 Pseudomonadota bacterium | reverse complement strand
TGGGTTAGGTGATCGAAACTGTCGCCGCCATTCAGGCGCTTTAAATAGTCCGTCGTTCGGCAGGCGCGGTCATAGCCCAGCAGCCCGTAAAGCATCGGCCGAATCACAGGCCAGGACCAATGATCAACAAAACTCGGGCATCTTTCTTTTATCAGCCGATCAACAATATGATCGTCGCTCGTCTCCAGATCCGCCAAAAAGGCCGCATGGGTACTTGCCGCTGGTAGCGTCTTGCTGGTCATAAACTCCCGTCTCCATTGGTCTTGGAGGTGATTTGCTAGATCTATCACAATTCGTGCCGCATTGGCGACGGCGAGGGTCAGCGGGCCAAATCTGTAACATTGTCAACACTTTGGTCACTTTCGCTTTACCATCCCGTAATCCGATGATGGCAAAGTGAGTTTCAGAAGAGGGCAAGGCGAGAAGCGCCGGGGTAACACTGGTAGAGTCGTAAGGGTAAATTTATGAAAGTTCTTTGGGTCGAGGATCACGAGCCGGTACGGGAATTGTTGCTGGTGGCTGCAGATAAAGCAGCCCGCGCACGCGTTCCGGTGGATCTTGTTATGGCAACGACCTTGATGGAGGCCGAAAACCGTCTTCGTCTGGAACGCTTCGACCTGGTCATGATCGACCTTACGCTCCCAGATAGCTTTGATGGCGACATGACGATTGCGCGCGTCGCCAATATGGGCAAGCACCGCATCGCGGTTTGCTCCACCCAGCCAGAGCGAGATCAAGCCGTCGCCACGGCGATTAAGTGCGGCGCCAATGTCGCGCCGGATGCGATTTTCAAAGCCAAGCTGCCGTTCAATCGCTTCATTCAGCGGGCCGAGACTTTCCACGATTTCCTGCTTGAGCAGATGCCCGGCGCAGAAGGCACAGTCCGCGTCGCCGCTTAGGCAGTTGACCGAGTTTAGAGTATGAAAAGCCCTCGCCCTCCGGCGGGGGCTTTTTGCTGAAGCCTGGCCCCTGAATAGCCGTCACGCGCCGGCCCTTTTCGGGCCATCTGCCAAAGGCCGTGGAGCCGAGTTGAAACGCCAGACATACAGAAAACTTAATTGCAAGTCATTATCATTTGCAGTATGTGATCGCGACGTTCTCAAGCTTTAGGAGACCCATCATGACCGCGATCCGCTCGACCCTCTTGGCTGCGACCGCATTTGCTATGCTCGGTGCGGCGGGATGCGCCACCACGGCTGTATCGACTGCTTCAAGCAGTGAAGTAGACGCCGTGACCACCGCGCAATTCGAACGCGACCGCGAATCGATCCTTGCCATGACGGGCGATTACAAGGTCACGTTTGATTTTACCGAGACGGTTCCCTTCGTCGAAGGGTATGAGCTGAAAGAGCCGAAACTGTCTGGCGGAAATGAAACCGTGCTCGTGGTCGAAGATCGCGGCGACTATATCAGCCTTCAACACCTCCTTGTGGTTGGGCCAGATGACTCACCATTCGTCGTCAAGCATTGGCGCCAAGACTGGCAATATGAGCCCGCACGCGTGCTGGTCTTTGTTGGCGGTAATGCCTGGGAATGGCGCGACGTGCCGGAGTCTGAGCGGGCGGGGACGTGGTCTCAAACGGTCTACCAGGTCGATGATGCGCCGCGCTATGGCGCCGTCGGAACTTGGGTTTACGAAGATGGTATCGCCGAATGGACACCGCCGCAGGAATGGCGACCGCTACCACGCCGGGATATGACCACACGCGATGACTACCATGCAGTGGACGCGGTCAACCGTCATGTCATCACGCCTTGGGGCTGGGTGCATGAACAAGACAATTCCAAACTCATGCTCGATGGCGAACCGCAGGCCTTGGTGCGCGAGATTGGCGTTAATACCTATCGTGCCTTCACTGAATATCCGGTCGAAGCCGCAGAGGATTACTGGGCTGGAACTTCCGATTTCTGGGCCGGCGTGCGCGCACACTGGGCGGAGATCGAGGCGGAGCATGAGCGGTTCGCGATCACGATCAAAGGCGAGACGGAAGACCTGTACATGCCGCTGCTGACGCTCGCAGGTGAGGTCAGTGACGGCGAAAAAGACCGCGACGCTGCTCTGGCAGAAGCCCGCGACGTGATCGATAGTTTCGTCACACCTGAGATCGGCCAGCTTGCAGATCGCTTGCGTCCAAAAATGCAAGTCGCCAACGTCGAATAAAGCCTTCGCACTGGCCTGAGCGCCTTCATCCCGCGGACTTGGCTTGCTAGAGATCAAGTCAAGGTCTCTGGGAGGAGCGACATGCTGATCCAAATCCTGCTGATCGCAAATGCGATCTGGTTCGCGATGGCGTTTGATGCGTTTTATCTGCGTCGCCGTGTGTTTGGGAAGGTTATGGTCCCGATCAAAGAGGACCGGGACAATTCGGCTTATGAAGCGCTGGTGGAATCCGGACGGTTTATGGGCGGGTTCAATCTCGCTTTGTCCGCTTTTAATGTGCTGCTCGCCTTTAATTTTGGCAGTTTCGAAACCGACGCCCAATGGGCGACGCTATTGATCTTCAATGCCCTCGCGCATGGCTCTCAGTTTTTCGGCAATGTCCCGATGGCGCTCCAGAATCGTGAGGGCGGCGGCCTATGGCGCGTGTTTAAGGGCGTCATGCTGCGCATCTTTGTGATCGATTTCACGCTCATGATCTTGAATGCGGCATTGGCGATCTGGCTGTTGGTCTAAAGACACTTCGGCGCGCCCTACAATCTTTGCTTGCGCTTCGGCCCGGCCTACGCCATATGCGCGGTGGGCCAGCCTTCCCCAACGAGGGCCAGCCTATCTGTAAGGATAGGAGTACAAACAGATGACTGATGTCGCTAAACCCGACGTGCGCCCTGCATGTCCGTTATTCTCTTCTGGGCCAACCGCTAAGCGTCCCGGATTCTCTCTCGAAAAATTAGAAACCGCTGCGCTCGGCCGCTCGCACCGTTCTGCGACTGCCAAAGCCAAGCTAAAGCAAGCGATCGAACGCACAAAAGACATTCTCGGTCTCCCTGAGGATTACCGCGTCGCGATTGTTCCTGCGTCTGATACTGGCGCGGTTGAGATGTGCATGTGGTCCATGCTTGGACAGCGCGCCGTCGACGTCTTTGCTTGGGAAAGTTTCGGTAAGGATTGGGTCACCGATGCAGTGAACGAGCTGAAACTCGACGAATGTAACATTCATGTCGGCGACTACGGCGTGCTGCCGCCGTTTGAGCAGGCGCGCGATGATGCGGATATCATTTTCACTTGGAACGGCACCACCTCAGGCGTGCGCGTGCCGAACGCTGATTGGATCAAGCCAAACCCAGACCGCGTCGTCATTTGCGACGCGACCTCGGCCGTTTTTGCGCAGGACATGGAGTGGGAAAAGCTCGATGTCGTGACCTATTCTTGGCAGAAAGTGCTTGGCGGGGAAGCTGCGCACGGCATGCTTATCCTGTCACCAAACGCTGTGCGCCGTCTGGAAAGCTATAAGCCTGATCGCCCGCTGCCGAAAATCTTCCGCATGACCAAAGGCGGTAAGCTGAATGAGGCATTGTTCGAAGGCAACACGATCAATACGCCGTCGCTCTTGTGCACCGAGGACTATCTTCAAGCGCTCGATTGGGCCGAAGAATGTGGCGGATATCAGGGCCTGAAAGCCCGTTCAGATCGCTCGCTCGAAATCCTCACAGATTGGGTCGCAAAAACCGATTGGATCGAATTCCTTTGCCCGGATGATGAGGTCCGCTCCAATTCTGGTGTGACCTTCTCCATCGTCCACCCGACCTTCGCCAAAATGGACGAAGCCGGGCAGCGCGCGTTCATCAAACGGATGATGAAGCGGCTCGA
>JBCBDI010000234.1:0-3822 GCA_038529885.1 Pseudomonadota bacterium | reverse complement strand
GGCGCATCTTCAGCAAGCGGCGCGACCGGAATATCGCAGACCGTCTCGCCAAATTGCTTCAGCACCATCCGGCCCGTATCGGTCGTCATCCCGATCACTTCGGCGTCGAGATCGTATTTCTCGAACACTTTCTTGGCGAGCTCGATCTTGTCCGGATAGAGCACCATGAGCATCCGCTCTTGGCTCTCTGAGAGCATAATCTCATAGGCGCTCATGCCGGTTTCGCGTTGCGGGACTTTGTCCAAGTCCATCTCAACGCCAATACCTTCACCATTCTCGCCGCCGCTATCGGCCATCTCAACTGATGAGGACGTGAGGCCCGCCGCGCCCATATCTTGGATGGCTTGGATCGCATCGGTGGCCATCAGCTCTAGGCAAGCTTCGATCAGGAGCTTTTCGGTGAACGGGTCGCCGACCTGAACGGTTGGGCGATTATCCTCGTCGCCTTCTGAGAATTCGGCCGATGCCATGGTCGCGCCATGGATGCCATCGCGGCCCGTCTTGGAGCCCACATAGAAGATCGGATTGCCGGGCGTCGCGCCGCGGGCATAGAAAATCTTGTCCTGATCGGCGAGGCCGACGGCCATCGCATTGACCAGAATGTTGCCATTATAGCCAGGATGGAACTCGGTCTCGCCTGCGACGGTTGGCACGCCGACACAGTTCCCATATCCGCCAATGCCTGCGACCACACCGGCGACAAGGCTGCGGGTCTTCGGATGGCTGGGGTCACCAAAGCGCAGCGCATTGACCAGAGCGATTGGGCGCGCGCCCATGGTGAACACGTCGCGCAATATGCCGCCAACGCCGGTCGCCGCGCCTTGATAGGGCTCAATGTAGGACGGGTGGTTATGGCTCTCCATTTTGAAGATCGCCGCTTGCCCATCACCAATATCGATCACGCCCGCATTCTCGCCAGGGCCCTGGATGACATGCTTATTCTTGGTGGGGAATTTCGACAGGTGCCGGCGTGAGGATTTGTAAGAGCAATGCTCCGACCACATTACCGAATAGATGCCAAGCTCGACCAGGTTCGGCTTGCGATTGAGCCGCGTGACGAGGCGGTCCCACTCCTCAGCATTGATGCCATGCTCGTTAGCTGAGGTTTCGTCTTGTTCCGCCTGCATTGCGGCGATGATCGCAGATGTGTCCGTCATGCGCGGCCCTTAGCCCTTATGTATTGGATTCGCTAGGTTGAATGTCTCTGTCACGCAGCCGCCATCAGGCTTTCGAACATGCCGAGGCCGTCGGTGCCGCCTTCCTGTCCGCCAATCGCGCGCTCAGGGTGAGGCATCATGCCAAGCACCCGGCCATTCTCGCTGATCACGCCGGCAATGTCGCGCGCCGAGCCATTTGGATTGTCGACATAGCGGAAGGCGACGCGGCCTTCAGCTTCCAGCGCGTTCAGCGTGTCATCATCGGCGACATAATTGCCGTCATGGTGCGCGATCGGAATGGTGATCTCGTTCTGGCTCGCATAAGCGCTGGTAAAGGCGCTATTGCCGGTCTCGATTTTCAGGCGCTCTGGGCGGCAGACAAATTCAAGGCCCGCATTGCGGATCAGTGCGCCGGGCAGAAGTCCCGTCTCGCAAAGGATCTGAAACCCGTTGCAGACGCCGAGGACATACCCGCCGCGTGCCGCGTGGGCTTGCAGTTGTGAGATGACCGGACTGTTCGCCGCCATCGCGCCGCATCGGAGGTAATCGCCATAGGAAAATCCGCCGGGAACCATCACTAGATCTGTGCCGTCCGGGATGGTGCCGTCCTTGTGCCAAACCATGGCCGGGTCTTGGCCGGTCGCTTGGCGAAGCGCCACTTGTGCGTCCCGGTCGCAATTGGAGCCAGGGAAGACGATAACCGCGGTTTTCATGGGCGCTCCTCTATTTGCGCCAGCCTTTAGCAGGGAGTCGGGCCAAAAGGGAATATCTCAATATGGTATTTCTTGATTGACGTGCGCCTCTGCCTTGGTCACACCGCCCGGCATGGCAGATGAGCATCTTTATCGCGGCAATACGCCGGTGCGCTTGAACAAGTGGATGGCCGAGCTCGGTCTGTGTTCGCGCCGCGAAGCCGAGGCTTTGATTGAAGGCGGCGGCGTGCTTGTCGATGGCGAGGTGGTAGAGCGGCCCGGCCACAAGATAGAACCCGGTCAAACGCTCACTTTGGCCGAGAATGCGCAGCGCGCGATTGCCAGCAAATTCACCGCTGTTTTGAACAAGCCCGTCGACTATGTCTCGGCCCAGCCAGAAGGCGATCAGGTCCCGGCCGTGCGCCTGTTGAAGACGGCCAATGCGGTGGATGGCTCGCGCGGCCCCGCTAAGCATGCGAGCCTCGCGCCGCTGGGCCGCCTCGACCAGGACTCGCATGGTTTGCTGCTTCTGTCTGAAGACGGTGTGCTCGCCAAAGCGATCATTGGCCCGCAGCACAGTCTGGAAAAAGAATATCTCGTCACCGTCAAAGGCGAATTGAAAGAAGGGCGCCTGACGCTCTTGCGCAATGGGCTCAGCCTCGACAATCGGCGTCTAAAACCTGCCAAAGTCACGCGCGAGGGAGGCCAGACGCTGCGCTTTGTCTTAAAAGAAGGACGCAAACGTCAGATCCGCCGCATGTGCGATTTAGTCGGGCTGAAAGTCGTCGATCTACAGCGCGTTCGGATTGGCCCCTTGGAATTGGGCGATCTTGAGCGCGGCAAATGGCGGACATTAAAAGCGAAAGAGCGCGCCGCTTTGATCGCAGCGTCGCTGCCTCCGCGTCCGAAGCGCGTGACCGATGCAGACGGCAAGCCGATCCGAAAAGGGCGTAGCTTTGTTGGGCGAGGCGGCGCAAAACCGAACCGGGATAAGTCGCGTCAGATTGAGCAATTCCGCGCCGCCAAAAAGGGCCGGCGTTCGGACGATTAGCTGCCAGGAATAATCAGACCCGCCGTGGCGTCCTCGTCACCGGGAATATAATCGGACTCTTCGACCGAATAATCCGGATCATTGGCTTGGCGCTCGGTCCATGGCGTGCGGAATGAAATCGGCGCGCCGCCCGCTGGGGCTTCGACAGGCTCAACGACTGGCACAGCCGCGGCAGGCAGCGGTGCAGGTGTCGTCGGTGCCGGGCGTTTCAGAACGGCATTCACCGTCGTGACAGGCTGATCAGGCGCGGCGGCAGCTTGCGGAGCCGGCGGCGCTGGAAGCTTCGTCACGGCATCGACCAGGACGGGGGCCGGAGCAGGGGCGGGCGCAGGTGCTTCGACAGCCGCCATTTGAGCGGGATCCGTGAAAGTCGTTGGCGCAGGCGCAGCAAGTTCCATCGGCGCCTCTGCAGGCGCTGGCGTATCGACGCTTTCGGCCAAGGTTTCGGGTTTCGCGCTTGGCGCGGGTGCAGTCGACGGGCTTGCTGTCACTTGCGGCGCCGGGGTCGTGTTCACGGCCCGTGTGGCAACCGGGGCTTCCTCGGCCACCATCTCAGCAATAATTCGCGGCTGGCGCTCACCCAGGAGTTCAGTCTCGCTCATTTCCAGTGGCTCACCGAAGGTCCGTGGTGTCGGCGAGGGGCGCAGCTCTTCCAACGGGACAGCTTCCGGTTGGCGACTGGCAGGGACAGCCACTTGATAGCGCATCACTGCATCCCGGCCTGGATCCATTTGTAGTGACTGAGACAGACCAGAGACAGCGCCCGGACGATAGCTGGTGGTTCCGGGCGTTTGCTTAAGCTCGCAGCGCGGCCCAATTTGGAAAGTCGCCGCCGTGAGCGTCCATGAGGCGCAATTGCCGTCAGAGCTGCACATATGCGCGCAGGCTTCCGCTGTTGTGCCGCGCTCGGTGCGATACGGCT
>JBCBDI010000233.1:0-3830 GCA_038529885.1 Pseudomonadota bacterium | reverse complement strand
AAAATCGCAAATATCTTCAGAATTCAGTGAATTTGCTGGGAAAAATGGAGGCTCCGGCCGGAATCGAACCGGCGTACACGGATTTGCAATCCGCTGCGTCACCACTCCGCCACAGAGCCTCGCTGGTGAGCTGCGCTGCATAGCAGTGACATCTCACGCTTGCAATCGGGTAAAGTGCGTTGCGCCAATTGAACGTATTGCGACAGCGGAATCCTGTGCTATTGGCGCGATCTAATCAGCTTTTTTGCTCGAAAGGCGCCATTATGGATTTCGCTTCTCTTCGCCGGGTTATGGTCGACTCTCAAGTGCGCGTGAATGACGTGACTTCGACGGGGGTGGTCAGTGCTTTTTCGACCGTGCCGCGCGAAGTCTTCGTGCCAAAGGGCATGCGCGCCTGCGCTTATGCTGAGCTTGAAATTGAAACCAGTGAGATCCGGGCGCTTTGGTTGCCGCGCGATCTTGGCAAAATGCTCCGCGCGCTGGAGCCAGAAGCAAGCGATGTGAGCCTCGTAATTGGGGCAGGGGCGGGCTATAGCGCTGCTTTGCTCGGCCACGTCACGGATGCTGTCATTGCGCTCGAGGATGATGAAGCGCTGGTCGATAAAATGTCAGAGCGGTTTGCTGAGATCGGTATGGATGAGGCTGTCGCTGTTCAAGGCGATTTGGCGAAAGGCCTGCCAGACCAAGGGCCGTTCGATGTGATCCTGGTCGCTGGCATGGTTGAGACGGTGCCGCAGGCTTGGCTCGATCAGTTGACCGAGGGCGGCCGTCTCGGCGTCGTGGTCGCGACGGGTCGCAGCGTCGGCGCAGCGCGCATTTATAAGCGTGCGGGCGATACATTCTCTTATCGCGAAGCGTTTGAATGCTGCCCACCCGTGCTGCCGGGCTTTGAGCAGAAGTCTGAGTTTGTGTTTTAGGCTTCGCGAAGCTTCTAGAAAACTTAGCCGCTCATCCCGGGCTTGACCCGGGATCTCATTAAACTCGTCCGGAAGCCCGGAGGGAGGTCCCGGGTCAAGCCCGGGATGAGCGGATGTGAGTGTTAAGCGGTTTTCGCAGCCTCAGCCTCGGGCGTCCCAATCGTTCCCTTTTCAGGATCAGGCAAAAGCTGCGTTGGCGTGACCGGCGCGCCCGTCGCCTCAGCGATCAACTCAGCCGAGCGCTCTTCAACTGCCTTCGTCAATCGCGCTAAGGTCTCTTCTTTAGACAGGCCCGCCGGGATCGGCTCGAGGAACTCGATCACTGCCGTGCCGGGCTTTTTCTCAATCTCTTCTTGGTTCCAAAAGCAATTGAGATTGGTTGCCACGGGCACAATAGGCACATCCATCGCCTTTTGCATGTGCCAGACGCCTGGCTTGTAGCGGAAATGGTAGCCGACGGGGGCGAGGTGGCCTTCTGGATAAATCAGGATGCGGCGGCCATCTTCGCGAGCGCGGGACATGCCTTCGGCGAGTGACGCGGCTTTGCGTTCGCCGCCGCCGCACGTATCGATGACGATCGCGCCAAGCTTACGCAAGATGCCGCCAACGAGGGGAAAGCGCTCCAAATGGTCGCCGGTGACGAAAGCGAGGTTCTTCACTTCTGGATAGACCATGAAGCCGTCGCCCCAGCTCGCATGCTTGGGGGCCAGAATGAACGCGCCGTCGGGCAGGTTTTCCTTACCGCGGACTTCTTTTTTGATGCCGCCAATCAGGTGCAGCGTGTGGTTCACCGCGCGGGTATAAGAGCGGATGATGGCTGTCACGGGCCCGCGTCCTGGCAGGGCCAAAAAGGGCAGTGAAACAATGACATAGAGAAAGGACAGGACGTAATAAACGCCTGTGAAAAGTAGACCGCGGATCATTTTGAAATCTCCTGGAGACTTACTTCTGGTGAAGGATGGCCATAATCGTGCGGGTGAAGGTGTCCGCATGCTGGCTGAACGGGCCAGGCAATCGATTATAGATCTTGTTGAGGCCCGCTTGCATCACGACGCCGAGTGACATGGCCGCGATAATGGCAGGGTCGCCTTTCGGAATGTCTCCGTTTTGCATGAGCATGGCGACGAGCTTTTCGACCACCGAAACAGGGTCATCATCGCGGCGGGTGTCGTGCGGGATAAATTTGTTGAGCGAGACCAAGTGGAAGCTGAACAGGAGCCAGTCCTCGTCGGCGAGCGCGCAATAGGCATCGACGGCGCGGCGGACCTTGTCTTCGATACTGCCGGGCTCAGAGAAGGCCACCTGCATCATGTCGGCCAAACGATTATGCGTTTCCATGAACAGCGCGAGCGCGAGTTCGTCTTTGCCTTTATAATGACGGTAAAGCGCGCCCTCTGAGACGCCTGCGACATCGGCAATCTCGCGCGTGGTCGCCGCATCAACGCCTTCACTGATGAACAGTTTGAGCGCTGCGCGTTCGATTTTCGGCCGCGCATTTCGAGCGCGAGGACGTTTCTGATCGGTCACAACCATGGGGTAAACTCCGTTTGTGAGCGTTTGCTAACATAGTGATTCCAAAAATGCAAGTGAATATTTGCTCACTAATTTTGTTTGACCCGCCTTCGCGTCAACATGCACTCTGGAACCAAACACGAAATCGGGAGTGAAGCATGGCTGACGGACAAGCCCAGGTTCAGGCGCAATTCAAAGAGATGTTGGAAGGCACCAAAGAGGACTGGGACATTATCGCGGAGCATTCCAAGCACTTTAATCAAGGCTTGGCGAAACGCGTGCTCGACCATTTACGGCTCTTGGACGGCGATTTTGGTGGCTTTCCGGTCGACCGACTGACTCATTCTCTGCAAACCGCGACGCGCGCGCACCGCGATGGCCGCGACGAGGAATATGTGGTCTGCGCGCTGCTGCACGATATTGGCGACACGCTAGGCAGCTTTAATCACCCGGACGTGGCGGCTGCGATCCTGAAACCATTCGTCTCAGAACAGAACCATTGGATGGTCGCCAATCATGGCATGTTCCAGGGCTATTATTTCTTCCATCATCTCGGCCTCGACCGGAATATGCGCGACCAGTTTAAAGACCACCCATACTATGAATACACCGCGCAATTCTGCCATCTCTATGATCAATCTGCCTTTGATCCAGAGTATGAAAGCGAGCCATTGGAGTTCTTCGAGCCCATGGTGGAGCGGCTCTTCGCGAAGCCGAAAAACTCAATGTATTTAAAGGCGCTGGAAGCAAAGTAAGCGGCACGGGGATAAGATTCCCGAAATCGCCCCTTGAATGCGATAAGCTTTGACGTGATCTGAGCAAAATAGAACGCACTCGCCCAATTGCTAAAGGGCGGGGGCATGGATATACGAGCGCAATCAAATTGTTGAAGGTGTGATTTCATGCGGAACTTGATTTCCCTGACCATTGCGGCATTGGCCTTTGCGCCGTCAGCCCTGGCTCAAGATGCGGCCCCAGCAGGTGGCGGGCTTGTGCAAAGCCTGATCATGTTTGTGCCGCTGATTCTGATCTTTTATTTCCTGCTGATCCGGCCGCAGCAACAGCGCCAGAAAAAGCACCGCGAAATGATCGAAGCGGTCAAAAAAGGCGATACCGTCGTCACCGCGGGTGGTCTGATCGGGAAAGTGACGCGTGTCGCGGACACGGAAATCACCGTCGAGCTCGCTGATGGCGTGCGGGTGCGCTCGCTCAAAGGCATGATCGCGGACGTTCGCGACAAGAACACACCTGTCGCTGCCAACGACTAAGATAAGGGCGTCAAAGCCATGCTGAATTTCCCGCTTTGGAAAGTCGGACTAATCCTCGTTGTCTTGCTCTGGGGGCTTATTCTTGCGCTTCCAAACGTCTTCTCAGACGGCTTTCTCGGTATTGAGCCGAAAG
>JBCBDI010000232.1:0-3835 GCA_038529885.1 Pseudomonadota bacterium | reverse complement strand
ACGCCCGTCCCGCCCCAAACGCACCCGCCTCCGCGCCGCGTCAAAAATAGATCGGCTGCCGAGCCTCTCTGCAGATAAACAAAAAACTTTGGAAACGGCGATTGGCTATCGCTTTAAGGATAGCGAGCACCTCATCCATGCGCTGATCCATCCAAGCCTGATTGATGAGTATCGCGGCGGGGCTGGGTTTTCCAATCAAAGAATGGAGTTCCTCGGCGACCGTGTCCTTGGATTGGTCATCGCTGAGGTCTTGATCAACAAGTATCCAAAAGAGCGCGAAGGCTTCATGACGAAGCATTTTCATAATCTCGTCAGCGGCCCCACCTGCGCCGAGGTCGGTGCTTCGTTTAACTTACGCGATTACATTTTCATGGATGCCAGCATGAAAGTGAGCAAAACCGGAGCCTATGACAAAGCTGTCGCCGACGCCGTCGAAGCTCTGATCGCAGCGATCTATATTGATGGCGGATTGGATGCCGCGGAACGGTTTATCAAAAAGTGTTGGTCGTTCGATCGGCTGACCAAAGACACTGAAGACCCGAACGCTAATCCCAAAACGCGGCTCTCGGACTGGTGCGGGGCCAATCGCACCGCTTATGCCGTCTATGAGACCTTGGAAACCAGCGGTCCGGACCATAATCCCATCTTTACCGTCAAAGCCTCTGTAGAAGATCGTGGCGAAGCCATCGCAAAAGGTGGTAATAAGGCTGAAGCTGAACGCGCGGCGGCCAGCGCCCTTCTCGATCTCCTGGACAAATCATGAGCGACACAGACCTCACCCTGCCCTCTGAGGCGGACATCACACATGCTGGCTTTGCCGCCATTATCGGTGCGCCGAATGCGGGCAAGTCGACCCTGACCAATCACCTAGTCGGCACCAAAGTCGCGATCGTCACGCATAAGGTACAAACGACCCGCTTCCCGATCCGGGGCGTCGCGCACGTAGATCATGCGCAAATCGTGCTTGTTGATACGCCTGGGATCTTCCGCGCTAAGAAACGCCTTGATCGGGCGATGGTCAAAGCAGCATGGTCTGGCGCGGAAGAAGCGGACGCTGTCGTGCACTTGATTGACGCGTCTGCTTGGGTCGCCGAACAAGCTGGCGAGGCCAATGGCGCGCAAAAGCTCTCAGTGGAAGATGACCGCCGGGTGATGGAAACGCTCAAAGAGACCGGCCAAAAAGCGTTTCTAGCGCTGAACAAGATCGATCTCTTCCCGCATGAGCAAGTCCTGCCAATCATGGCCGAACTTAACGGCGCTGGCGTCTACGAAGAGATCTTCATGATTTCGGCCCTGAACGGGGATGGCATACCGCCTCTTCTTGCCAAGCTCGCAGAACGCATGCCGGAAGGGCCGGCCATGTATCCGCCTGACCAGACGGCGGATCTACCCATGCGCCTCCTCGCGGCGGAGATTACGCGCGAAAAACTGATGCTGCGTCTGCACCAAGAACTACCCTATCAGCTCATGGTCGAGACAGAGAGCTGGGAGCCGTTTGACAATGGCTCTGTTCGCATCCGTCAGGCGGTGATCATC
Organism: Pseudomonadota bacterium; assembly: GCA_038529885.1. GTDB lineage: Bacteria > Pseudomonadota > Alphaproteobacteria > Caulobacterales > Hyphomonadaceae > Henriciella. The sequence goes on along the minus strand of JBCBDI010000232.1, from coordinate 2,299 downwards.
GCCCGCGAGCAGCATAAGGGCATGGTGCTTGGCAAAGGCGGCAGCGCGATCAAAGCCATCGGCAAGGCCGCCCGTGAAGAGCTCACCGAGATGCTGGGCCAAAAGGTGCACCTCTTCCTTTTTGTCAAAGTCGATCCAAAATGGATGGAACGCCGCGAGGCGTATCAGTCTGTCGGCTTGGAGTTTGATGCGTAAAGGAGGCTGTTGATGGAGTGGCGTGACCAAGCGCTCATTCTCGGCGGCCGCCGCTTTGGCGAAAGCGGGCTTATTCTGGATGTTTTGACGGCCCACAAAGGGCGACGCTCGGGCTTGGTCTATGGCGGAGCGAGCCGCAAGAAGCGCGCACAGTTTGAACCCGGCAACACGGTAGAGCTGTCATGGTCCGGTCGCCTCGAAGAGCAATTGGGCCGGTTTACGGTGGCGGAAGTGATCACCAGCCGCGCGGGCCGCTATCTCGATCGATCAGAAGCGCTCGCAGCCATCAATACCGTCACGGATCTGTTGCGGGGCGCTGTTGATGAAGGTGACACTGCGGGCTCTGCGTTGTTTCAGCCGACCAGTCTCCTCCTGGATGCGCTCGACACTTGGCCGGTTTGGCCGGCGCTGTATGCGCGGTGGGAGCTGGGATTACTCTCTGCTCTGGGGTTTGGGCTCGATCTCGATAAATGCGCGCTCTCAGGCGCAAATGATGGCCTCACGCATGTCTCACCTAAGACCGGTCGCGCGGTGCGAGGCTCAGAGGCTGAGGGCTATGTGGAACGCCTCTTTCCGCTGCCGAGTTTCCTCATCGATCCAGGCGCTCTGGCGATGGCGGAAGATATTGAAGATGCGCTGCGCCTGACCGGATATTTCCTTGAGGAGCGTCTCTTTTCAGCGGTGCATAAGCCAGTTCCACCCACGCGAGCGCGCCTGGTTCCAAAACTGGTTGGCTAAGCCACCGATTTGTTCAACTTTTATTCAGGAAACTCAGCGCATGGGAGTACGGCGTTTAGGGGAAGAGAACACATAAGAGGCTGATATGAAAAGCACTGTTCTATTTGGCGCCATGAGCGTCGCCCTCCTGGGACTTACCGGATGCATTCACGTGGATGAAGGCGATTGGTCCGATTCCGAAGAGATTGCCCTCAACACTGAGACGGCTCTCCGGGTTTGCGGTGGACCGGGCACGGTCGAGGAAGTCACTGAAGACGGCTATTCCTGTAAAGACGACTAGAGTTTCAACGCTCTAGCGGCAGGTCTCAACGCTGCCCATGTCGAGATGAAAATGATCGGCATGGGCGGCGTCATAGTCTGGCCCGAGCGTCGTTGAAAACAAACGGCACGCCGATTTGTGGACGCGTTTGAGATATGTTCCGGCGTCGCTTTTCTCTCGCCAATGATCTTTCACACGGATGCGCGTTCCATCCTCCAACACGAATCCTGAAATATCGATCGCATTCGCATAAGAATGCTGCGAGCGGGTGCGCGTGCCCGCAATGTTGCGGCAACTGAACGAGCCATAGGTCTCGATCTGGCGAAGCGGCGATTGAAAGATCTTCTCCGCTTGCGGGCGAAGCACATTGCGCTCCCAGATATGCAGCGCGGCCATTTGGTGGCACGTCATCCTTAAGGGTGCCGCATTATAAAGCGTCAGCGAGCGTTTGAGCTGCAATGTCTCTTCCAAAGGACACCGCGCTTCTGCGCCATCTGCGCCTAGAACGGTAAATTCAACACCCGCATCCGTCAGTTTCTCACGACACAAGGCTTCATCATACTTCAAAGCGGTCAGTTTGCCGTACGTCGCTAGGCCAATCGGTTCTGTGAGATCCGGCGGGCGAAATGGATTGTGTTGCGTTGGCAAGAATCTGTGCAGCAAATAGCCCAATCCGACGACAAAGACCGCAGATAAAATAAGTCGCCAGCGACGCATGGTATTCCTTCGTTAACCAATGGGCGTTTTCTGTTAACTTGCATGAGTGTGGCGATTCTACGCCGCGATAGAGATTAGGGGTGCGTATGACCGATCTTTTGGACCCAGAAGACGATCGTATTATCAATGAACCGCTGAGCGAGGCGCTCACAAAGCGCTATCTTGCTTATGCGCTCTCCACCATCACCTCACGGGCCCTGCCCGATGTGCGTGACGGATTGAAACCGGTTCAGCGGCGCATCCTCTATGGCATGCGCGAGCTAAAGCTGAACCCGGATGGCGGTTATCGCAAATGCGCCAAAGTGGTTGGCGAGGTCATGGGTAACTATCACCCGCATGGCGACGCTTCGATCTATGACACCATGGTCCGTCTCGCGCAGGACTTCTCGG
>JBCBDI010000231.1:0-3873 GCA_038529885.1 Pseudomonadota bacterium | reverse complement strand
CTCGCCCGGCGAGATTGGTCATCAGCGGCGATGCGGGCGGCAACGATTCGATTCTGGCGGAGAAAAATGATTCCGGACCGCCGCTCTCGCGGGCTTCGGTCGTTGCGGCGGTTTCCAGGGTCTCGACATCAACCTCGACAAGATCCCCCGTTTCCGCCGTGACGGTCGAGCAAGCGCTCAAGAGCAAGCCGAATGTTGCGGCTGTGATTGAGGCTGAAAATGAACGCCACATTTGAATCTCCTCCCAGAAAATTTTTCTTAAAGCGCTTGAGCGCTCGTTAATATGATCGCACTATAAAGACACCGGTGACGTAATAATTCAACCCCAGTTTTGAGAAATAGGATTTGTGAGGTAGCGTCAGGCATGCCGTCAGATTCCCCATCCACGCCTGTAGGCATAGATCGCGATACGCCCTCGCGCGGGCGAGGCGATGCGATGACGATCACCGACATTGCGCGCATGGCTGGCGTCTCAAAAAAGTCGGTCTCGCGGGTCATCAATGATGAGGCTGGGGTCTCTCCGGAGACTCGAGAGAGAATCAAATCCATCATCGCCGAAGTTGGCTACCGCCCGAACCGCGGCGCTCGCGCCTTAGCCAATTCGCGCTCCTTCTTGATCGCCTTGGCCTATAATAATCTGAACCCGTCTTATGTCTTGGATGTGCTCAAAGGCATGCAGGATTTTGGGTCCCCTCGCGGCTATGAAATCGTCATGTATGAAACGCATGGCGAAGAGGCAGACTTGCCGAATGAAATTCGTGCCTTCATGGCGCGATCCGGCTGCGACGGTATTCTGCTGACGCCGCCTCTATCCGAATTGGCGACAATGATTGGCGCGTTTCAAGACGAGACCTGGAAAGTTGCCAGAATAGCTGGCGATGACGTGGATTTGCAGCAACCACAGGCGCGATTCGACGATCGGGCCGCCGCGCTTTCAGTCGGCGTGCACCTCGTCGAGCTGGGCCACAAACATATTGCCTTCGTCGGGGGGCACCATGCAAGTGGGCCCAGCCGTAGGCGATTGGCGGGCTTGCAGGACGCTCTGTCGATCCACGGAGAGCGGCTTGATCCGAGCTATATTTCGTGGGGCGATTTTACGTTTGAATCCGGCTTTGAGTCCGCGGGTCAACTGTTAGAGCTCGATCCAATGCCGACTGCGATCTTTTGTGTGAACGATCAAATGGCCGCCGGCGCCATTCAAGCTGTTCGCGAAAAAGGGTTGCGGGTGCCGAACCATGTTTCTGTCGTCGGGTTCGATAATTCACCATTGGCAGAACAGGTTTGGCCGCCGCTCACAAGCGTCAGTCAGCCGGTGCGAGAAATGGCGGCCGGGGCGACTGAGTTGTTGGTGCAGGCCATCACCAAAAAGCCGGTCGAGCAAAATCGCTTAGAATACTCTCATCGACTGACGATCCGGAAAACGACGAGCCCGCCAGCTTAAAAGGTGGGACCCGATTGAAGCGTGTCAGCCTCTGATCGCTATTGCATAAAGACACCGGTTACCTTATCCATGAAAGCTCTAGAGAAGAGCCATTGGTGTGACGCATCTATCCAAGAACCAGTCTTTTTCCCGGCGCACAGTGTTGGCAACGACGGCGTGTATTGGGCTTACGGTGGTGCCATCATGTGCGCCCTCTGGTGCCACGATGCTGCGCGCGGCGGACAATAATGCAGAAGGATATCCGACCGTAGAGGGCGTGCGCCGGTTCGCGGACCTATTGGCAGAAAGGTCTCAAGGGGAGCTTGCCGTAAAGCTCTACGCAGGCGGGCAGCTGGGGCAGGAAAAAGACACGCTGGAGATCACCATCTTTGGCGGACTTGATTTCAACCGGATCAATCTTGCGCCGCTAAATTCCGTCGCGAAAGAAACGTTGGTTCCAACCTTGCCTTTTATGTTCCGGTCCATTGAACACATGCGAACGGCAATGGATGGAGCGCCCGGCCAGACAATTTTGGACGCGCTAATCCCACATGGTCTCGTTGGGCTTTGCTTTTACGATAGCGGCGCGCGAAGTTTTTATACCACTGAGAAGCTGATTGAGCGCCCCGAGGATTTGCGGGGGTTGAAGATCCGCGTCCAAAACTCCGACCTTTATGTTTCGATGGTCGAAGTGCTCGGAGGCGATGCGACTCCAATGCCGTTTGGCGAAGTCTATCAAGGACTGTTGCAGGGCGTGGTGGATGGGGCCGAGAACAATTGGCCGTCTTATGAAAACACACGGCACTTCGAAGCGGCGAAGTATTATAGCCTCACACGTCACGTGCTTGCGCCTGAAGTGCTGGTGATGTCGCTGAAGAGCTGGAACAAGTTGACCGCGTCCCAACAAGAGCTGGTTCGAGACTGTGCACGAGAAAGCGTGCCGCATATGCGCAGCCTTTGGGATGCCCGCGTGGAGGCCTCCAAGAAAGTGGTGCTTGAAGCTGGCGTGACCGTGGCCTCACCCGACACGCGCGCCTTCCAAGACAAAGTCAAACCGGTTTGGGAGAAATACCTCACCACCGACGCTCTGCGCGATCTGGCGAACGATATCCAAGCCGTCGAGGTGTCCGGTGAGTAGAGTGTCGCGATATCTCAGCCAGTGCGCACTTTGGTTATCGGCCGCAGGCTTGGTGGGCATGACCCTAATCATCGGTTGGCAAGTCTTTGCCAGATACGTCCTAAACGCTGCGCCGAGTTGGACCGAGCAGGCGGCTCTGTTCTCGATGCTATGGTTCATTCTCTTCGCCGCCGCGGCTGGCGTTCGCGAGAATTTCCATATTCGAATCTCATTGCTGCACGATGTGCTCGATGAAAAACCGGCCAAACTCCTCAATCTCGCCTGTCACTCAATCGTATTGGTCTTTGGCGCGTTTATGACATTTGGTGGCGCGCAATTGGTGCAGGCCACATGGCATCATGTGATCCCGACCTTGGGCCTGCCGCGTGGCAGTGCCTATTTACCGATTGTCGGGGCAGGGGCGCTTATCGTCTTCTTCTCATTGGAGCACGTCTTGGCGGCGCTTAAGAATAAGAAGGTCAAACCGCTATGGAGTTGATCGTCTTACTGCTCCTGCTGGCGGTCTTGTTGGCGATGGGCGTGCCAGTCGCCTTTGCGCTCGGGGCCTCCTCACTGGCGACCTTCATGCTGCTCGATATTCCCGTCATCGTCGCGTTTCAGCGCATGGCGGCTGGGATGAATGTCTTCACATTGATGGCCATTCCATTTTTCGTCTTTGCCGGTGATTTGATGGCCCGGACGGGGATTGCCGAACGGTTGGTGCGGGTCGCGGAGGCGGCGTTCGGGCGAACCAGAGGCGGCTTGGGACAAGTCGATGTCGGCGCAAGCATGATGTTTGGCGCGGTCTCTGGGTCCGCCGTCGCATCGGTCTCGGCAATGGGCTCAACGCTCATGCCGATGATGAAAGAAAAAGGCTATGATGGCGACTATGCCGTCAACGTTACGATCACGGCCGCGATCCTGGGCATCCTGATCCCACCGTCCCACAATATGATCATCTATGCTGCGGCCTCGCCGGTGAGCGTGAGCGTCGGAGACTTGTTCTTAGCCGGTATTGTTCCCGGCCTCCTGGCAGGCGCTGCGCTTATGTTCGTGGCGTGGCGGGTTGCGGTAAAACGGGACTATCCGCGCGGAAAATTTCCGGGATGGGCGGCATTGGTGCGGGCCTTTATCGTCGCCTTTCCAGGATTGATGACCGCTTTGATCATCGTGTTCGGCATCATTTTAGGGGTCTTCACGCCGACGGAGAGCTCAGCGGTTGCGGTCATTTACACGATATTGATCAGCATGACCATGGCAGTGGTTTGCGCGGCGCTTGAAGCAGCTTGCATGAACCGCTCAAACCCCAGCGTTCGGTAGACAAATGCGCCGATCA
>JBCBDI010000230.1:0-3914 GCA_038529885.1 Pseudomonadota bacterium | reverse complement strand
GCAGTTTAATGGCGCGGTCAAAACCATGTACTCGACCAAAGCCTCGCTCGACGCGGCGGTGCGCGAAGCCGATCTGGTCATTGGCGCGGTCCTGATCCCAGGTGCCGCAGCGCCGAAACTCGTCACGCGGGACCAGCTGAAACATATGCGCCCTGGCGCGGTGCTGGTCGACATTGCGATTGACCAAGGCGGCTGTTTTGAAACTTCACATGCGACCACGCATGAAGACCCGATCTATGAGGTGGATGGCATCCTGCACTATTGCGTGGCGAATATGCCGGGCGCAGTACCGCGCACGTCGACCTATGCGCTCAACAATGCGACCTTGCCATTTGTCATGCAGATCGCAAAGCTCGGCGGACGCGAAGCCGTCAACGCCAATCCGCATCTGGCGGAAGGTCTCACCGTCGCTGATGGCGCAATCGCGCACGAGCAAGTCGCGAGCGATCTCGGCGTGGTGTTCAAACGCCCAGAATGGTTTACCGGCTAAACCGTTTCTGAGACGCGCAAGGCGGCGACTTTACCAATCGCTTCTTCGGCTTCAGCCATGATGCGGTCGACAATGTCTTTGACCGGCAGAATGTCCTTCACCCCGCCTGCCGACTGACCCATGGCAAAACAAGATTTGGTGCCGTCCAAGCGGGCCTCGTCAGTGACGCCGCCAATCCCGCCCATGACGTCGGATTGGATTGAAACCATGGCCTGCATCGGGAAGCCTTGGATCTCTTCTGGGCGGCTTTCCCAGTCGAGAATATAGTCATTGGTGCGGCAGCGCATGGGTTTACCAGAATAGCAGCGCGTGCGGGTTGTATCCGTATCGCCTGCGCCAACGACCGTGTCCTTATAGCTTTGCGCGGCATGGGCTTCGGCAGAGGCAATAAAACGGGTGCCCATCCAAACCCCGACGGCGCCAAGCGATAAAGCCGCCGCGAGACCGCGGCCATCATAGATGCCGCCCGCTGCGACGACTGGGATATTAACAGCTTCCACCGCTTGAGCGACCAGAGGCAGCGTGCCCACGAGCCCTGTATGCCCGCCGCCTTCTCCGCCTTGCAAGATGACAGCATCGCAGCCGGCTTGCTCGGCTTTGATCGCATGCTTCACAGCGCCGCCAACCACCATGACTTTGAGGCCTGCGTCTTTCAGTTTCTTCATGATCGGGAGCGGCACGCCAAGACCCGCGACGAAACTGTCAGCGCCGCCTTCAATGATGACATCGACGCTTTTTTCCAGGCTAGTGGGGTCCGCGGCCAGCAAATCGACGCCAAAGGGCTTATCGGTCAGCTCTTTTACGCGCGCCATCTGGCTGGCAATAAAGTCCGGCGACGTGCCCGCCATGCCAAGCACGCCATAGCCCCCTGCATTACACATAGCAGCCGCCAACTCAGCATAGGAAACACCTCCCATACCCGCCAGCATGATAGGATGTTGCGTGCCCAAAAAGTCACAAAGCGGGGTCCGAATGCCCATAAATGCCTCCTGTTTTCTTGCCTGATAGGAGTGCAACCTTGCGGTAAGACAAGGCATTCCCCCACGGAAATAGGGGCCATTTGGGGGATATGCAGTTCGGAGATGCCATTCTGGCGCGAGTCTTGTAAGATCAATCCCGCCAATGAAGGCTTATCTTCTAGAGGGGAAGAGAAAAATGAGTATTAAACTCTGGATTGCAGCGGGTGCCGCTGCAGGTTTGGTCGCGTGTACGGCCGCTGAAGATGCAGCAGAAACAGCAACCGATGCAGCCGCAGAAGCTGCTGAAGCGACTGTCGAAGCTGTAGAAGAAGCAGCAGACGCAACCGAAGAAGCCGCTGCAGACGCTGTTGAAGCGACTGAAGAAGCTGCTGGTGAAGCCGCAGAAGCAACTGAAGAAGTTGTTGGCGAAGCCGCAGAAGCTGCAGAAGAAGTTGCTTCAGACGTGATGGAAGAAGCGGGCGACATGGCGGATGCCGCAGGTGACGCGCTTGAAGAAGCCGCTGGTGACGCTGCAGACGCTGTTGAAGAAACCGTCGAAGAAGTCACTCCTGGCGAGTAATTTTTCGTCACAGTAAAATATCAAAAGGCCTCGTCTTGTTGAAAGACGAGGCCTTTTTCTATGCGATGCGGCGAGCGCTTAGAAAATCGCGTAGCCGCCATCAATGATCGACATGGTGCCTGAGTGATAGCGCGAGGCATCGCTGGCGAAATAAACCGCCATGCCGCCAAAGTCTTGCGGCTCGCCCCAACGGCGGATCGGCACACGCGAAATCACTTTCGTCGTGAACACCTCATTGTCCTGCGCCAATTGGGTCATATCCGTAGCGATCCATCCCGGTAGGATGGAATTGGCGCGAATGCCGTACCGCCCATACTCAACCGCGATGCCGCGAAGCATGGATGGCAGGCCCCCCTTGGTCGCTGCATAGGCTTGATTACGCGCTGCGCCTTCGATGCCTGCCAGCGACGCGACACCAACAACCGAACCGCCGGGATCGCCAGCCTTGGCCCGCTCGACCATATGCTTGACGCTCTCGCGCAGGGTCCAGAAGGCCCCGTCCAAGTTGACCGACATGTTTTTGCGCCAGATCTCAGTCGTCATTTCGGTAAAACTTGGCGCGCCGAAACCAACCCCGGCATTGGCGAAACAGCTATCAATCCGGCCCATGCTAGAGACAGTATCTGCGGTTGCGTCGATCACCGCTTGCTCATCAGAGACATCGACCGCCCAGGCTTTGACCTCTCCGGCCCCGAGCTTAGACAGCGCTTCGACAGCTTCGGCATTCGCCGCTTCTTTACGGCCCCAAACCGCGATGCTGGCATTGGAGGCTGCCAGCGCTTCGGCCATGCCAAAGCCGATCCCGCGATTACCGCCGGTCACCAACGCTACTTTTCCTGTTAAATCAAACGGCGCGTAAGACATGCGCTTGCTCCTCGAACTGCTTGCGCATTTCAGTCATCGCGATGTCTCTAGGGAAAGCAAATGGAAATTCGAAAGGGGGTCTTACCGCTCTCGAGAGCGGCGACCTTGCCCTTGTGCAAGCACGAAGGTGACGCGCGAGCGACGGCGGTCGACTTGCACCCGGAAATGCGAGAGCAGATCCATTCCCATGACCATCATCGGCTCGTCCGGCTGAAAGCCAAGCTCGGTGAACATGTCTGTATTGACCACAGGCATGGTGAGTCTTTTGAAATAATGGTCGCCAAATTCCAAGCGCCGGAATTGGTGAATGCTGGCCCAGTTTTTAGCCAGATCAATCCCTTGCAGGATCCTGGTCCGCTCTTCATCTAAACGGGCATTGGCGACATCGGCAAAGGTCTGGTTGACGAAACTGACATCGGCGCCGGTATCGATCAGCGCTTTGCCGCGCACGCCATTCATTTCGATAGGCAGGAAGATGAGACTGTTCACATCCTCAAATTTCACCGAAGAAGACGTCGCACGAAAGACGCGTTTTGGCCGACCGTCATAGAGATGAACCCGGCTATTGCTGAAATCGAAATCAACAACGTTGGTGTCAAAGATAGAGATGGGCAGGACGCTGCGCCGGATCGGGAATTGGGTTTCCATATTCACCGCGACTTTCACATCGCTCCAGCTCTCAGTGCCCGCTCGCAGGCTCTCTAAGTTCGCAATTGGAAACTCTTTTTTGCCGCCAAGACCAATAATGCGCGCTTGCTCGCCGCCATAGGCGCCGGTCTCGTCGGGGATGACAAATTCATTATCGATCAGCGCAATCGTCGCGGCCGTATCGAGCAGAGCAGAGGTTTCGGTGCCATTGATCGTGATCGCCGTGTACGGGCGCAGCTTCAAGCCTTGCTGGAGCACCAGCGTGCGTTCCTCAGCCGCATATGCAGCCGCCGCCATCCAAGCCCATAGGCCGAGCATCACTGCGACCGCGATCCAAGTTTTCCGCCCTGTCATTGGCATTTCTAAACGAGCC
>JBCBDI010000229.1:0-3973 GCA_038529885.1 Pseudomonadota bacterium | reverse complement strand
GCCGGGGACCGGGAAGCCGGTTGTTCTGTGCACTGGGTCACGGAAGGCGTGGATGAAGGCGACGTGATTGCTCAAGCCAGGGTCCCGATCCTGCCGGAGGATACGGCAGAAATCCTGGCGCAGCGTGTCTTGCTCGAAGAGCATCAACTCTATTCCCGCGCGGTGGAAATGGCTGCCCGAGATATCCTGACCAGAAAAAAACCGCTCTCGGTCTGAGAGCGGTTTCGTGTTTCTATCGCAGCGATGACCTAACCGACAATATCGGCTTCGCTGAAGAATTGAGCGATTTCCAGCGCGGCATTCTCATCGCTGTCAGATCCGTGCGCGGAATTCTCGCCAATCGACTGCGCAAATAATTTGCGAATGGTGCCATCAGCGGCTTCAGCCGGATTCGTAGCGCCCATTATTTCGCGATACCGAGCGACGGCATTGTCGCCTTCCAGCACCTGTACAACGACCGGCGCTGAGGTCATGAACTCAACCAGTTCGCCAAAGAACGGGCGCTCTTTGTGAATGCCATAAAAGCGCTCAGCTTGCGCCTGGCTCATATGAATACGACGCTGAGCGACAATCCGAAGACCGCCCTCTTCGATGACTTTGTTGATCGCACCGGTGAGGTTGCGCGCCGTGGCGTCAGGCTTGATAATAGAAAATGTACGTGTGCCAGCCATGACTAGGCTCCTGTCTATTGCAATAATGGTATTTGGCGCGCCTATAACGAGGCATTCGTTTTCCTGCAACCGTCGCGCGCAGGGGGCCATGAATTCTTCATAACTTGGTGTGACTATTTAGAAGTCATGCCATCGATCGGGAGGACAAAATGACTGGAACACTTCGCATGATGCTGGCTTTTGCGGTCCTCATCGCCGCCGGTTACGGGGTCTATTTTCTCTGGACAGGCACGCTGCCCGCGCACACGATGCAAGTGGCCGGGACGTATGGCATTATCGTGTTAATTACGTTCGTGATAACGCTGATCACCAAGCCTGCCGGCGAAAAACACTAGTTCAATCAGCGCTCTTTGGGCGAAACTTGCTCAAATCCACTGTCCAGGGTTCCGCCTTGGCTTCTTCGATCAATTGCTCGGATAAAGGATGACTGAGCACTGCGCTGGCATACTCTTCAGCGACCCCTTCCAGCGCATAACCATACGTCCGGAAGCGTGTCGCAACGGGCATGAAAAAGGCGTCCGCCGCTGACCATTCGCCGAACAGGTATGGACCATCGGCCGCATGCTCAGCGCGAGTTTCCTGCCAAATCTGCAAGACCCGATTGATATCCCATTTGAGGCCACCGGTCAGGGTCGGGGTGGCGTGCTGCGAGCGAATATCAACGCCCATATCGCTCCGGATGTCGATAAAACTCGCATGCATCTCGGCGCATAGGCTTCGCGCCCTGGCACGTTTGACTGCGTCTTCCGGCCAGACCTTTCCCACCGGCGCCTGTTCCGCAATCCATTCGGTGATCGCTAGACTATCGTGAATGACCGTTTCGGGCGTGACCAGAACCGGGACGCGATGCTGACCGGTTTCACTCAGCAAAGTTTCATACGTTTCTTCGGGCCCTAGCGGCAAAACCTGCTCAGCGATATCCACACTTGCCCCGCGCGCGACCAGAACCGCACGAATAGACCAGGAGGAGTAATTCAGGTTTCCAAGATAAAGTGTTGTCATGTCCCGGCTTCTTTCCATCCACGGCCGTTTTGTTGAAAATACCGGGCGGTTAGTCCGGCATCCTTGGCCGCCTTGAATTGTTCACGCGCTTTCTGACGCGTCGCGCTGTCGCCATCGTCGAACATCACCATACACCGTTCAAACGCGGCATCGACGGGAAGATCGACACCGTCCATCAACAGGGCCACTGCGGCTTCATTGGCGTTTTCAATCTGGTTCGAGATCAGGATCGGTTGATCGTTAGCCTCCAAACCCTCAGCTTCCGCCTGACCATGGGGAAGGAAGCTTTGGTCATCATAGGTCCACAATGCTTCATCCAGGGCTGCGCGACGCGTGGCATCCGAACTGATGGCGAGGACGCGCCAACCACGTTCCAGACATTTTTCAAGCAAGGGCCCAACCGCCCGCTCCAGCGTTGTGCGCTGGAGATGGTAAAACCACCATTCGGGCTGCGGACTCTTGCTCACGATTAGCTTTCGTAATTGTCTGCGATCCAGCGATCGAGCAGACGCGGGCCAAAGCCACTCGCCCAGCTTGGATCAATCGGCGCTTTTTCACCGTCGACCCATGCCACACCAGCGATGTCGAGATGCGCCCAAACTTGTCCATCCTTGATGAAACGCTTTAGAAATTGCGCCGCGGTTATCGAACCCGCTGCGCGTCCGCCAATGTTTCGCATATCTGCAAACTTGGATTTGAGTAGACGATCATATTCCGGGCCGAGCGGCAGGCGCCAGATGCGTTCGCCCTCCGTCAGACCCGCTTGGGTCAGCTGATCCGCCAGATCATCATCATCGGTGAACAAGCCCGCATGGTGATGGCCAAGGCCGATGACGATTGCGCCGGTCAGCGTGGCCAGATCAACGATCGCTTTCGGCTTATAGGTTTCCTGCGTGTACCAGAGCACATCGCACAGAACGAGCCGGCCCTCGGCATCCGTGTTCTGAACTTCGATCGTCTGACCGGAAGCGGAGGTCAGAATGTCTCCGGGTCGAATCGCGTCGCCATCGGGCATGTTCTCCACCAGACCGACCAGCCCGACCACGTTGGCTTTCGCCTTCCGCTTGGCGAGGGCGAGCATGGCGCCGACAACAGCGGCGGACCCGCCCATGTCGCCGCGCATATCTTCCATGCCGCCACCGGGCTTGAGTGAGATCCCGCCTGTATCGAAACAAACCCCCTTGCCGACGAGCGCGACCGGCGCTTCATCCTTCTTGCCACCCATCCAGCGCATAATACCAAGCTTGGATTCCTTGACGCTGCCCTGCCCGACACCAAGCATCGAATTCATGCCCAGTTTCTTGAGCTCCTTCTCGCCGAGAATCTCGATTTCGAGTCCATATTCGGCCAACGTCTCGATCTTCTTGGCATAGCTGCCCGGATACAGATCATTTGGTGGCATATTAACAAGGTCGCGGGCCAGATATGTGCCATCAGCACCTGCATCAAGCGGCTTGAACGCCGCCCGCGCAGCTTTGGTATCGTCCGAGATGAGACTTACACTCGTCAGGCTCGGCTTGTCTTCCGGCTTCAACTTGGTGCGATAATCGTCAAACCGATACGCGGCCAGTTTTACGCCGAGCCCAATACGGGCCGCCTCGGCTGCTTTGGCAACGTATAAGTCCAGCGACTTGAAGCCGCTATTGGCCTGCGCCTTGAAAATCGTACCGCCAATGCGCTCCAGGGCACGATCTGTGCGTCCCTTGGCCTTGCCAGCGCCCACCAGCAAAGCACGCTTCGCGCCGGCGCCTTTGGGCAAGACAACGAATGCTTGCTGGCCTTCTTTGCCGGCAAACCGTCCCGCGGTCAGGGCTTCCGTCAAAAGTCCGCCCGAATCTTTGTCCATAGCCTCTGCCGGTTCTGGCAGTTTGCCGCCTTCGTCGATGAGGAACCCAACGATGTCAGACTTGGCTGTGTCCGTGAATGTAATTTTCATGCAACAACTCCATTTGAGCCGCAAAGTAAGCATCGACGCGCGCGGCGCAACTCGCTAAGCCGGAAAACAGACAGGAAAACAAACAAATTCATCCATGAATCGAGTCCAGCGCTATCTCTTCAACCGGGTTTTGCGATCCGTGCTGATTATTGTCGGGGGTTTGACGCTGCTCGCAATCCTCGCGCAGGGCCTGTCGCAAACCGATATCATTGTCGAGAATCGCCAGGGCGCTCTGACGTTCTTCAAGATTGTGGCGCTTGGCGTCCCTCAGATTGTCGCCTTGCTGACGCCCATGGCCATGTTTGTGGCGACGATATGGGCGCTCAATCGGCTCCATCGAGACAGCGAAGTTGTGGTCGCGCAG
>JBCBDI010000228.1:0-4031 GCA_038529885.1 Pseudomonadota bacterium | reverse complement strand
ATTGGACGAGGCCGAATTGGCTGGCAATGCCATAGCCGCCGAGCGCAGCGCCAATCAAAGCCAGGAGCCCAAAGGGGAGCGCCGCCAACCAGGAGTTTTCGCGTTCCTCTGCGGCCATGGTCTGATCGAGTTCAACGGCGCGGTCGATGCTTTCTTGAGAGACTTCGACCTCTTCTAAATCGTCGATCACATTCGGCGTCAATTCCGCTGGGATGACCGGGTCAATTTCATTGATTTCAGGCTCAAGCGGCGCGTCTAGGTGCGGCGGTGGCGGCAAGTCTTCGCGCTGCGGCCACATTGACTTTGTCACGTCGGTCGAGGCCGTTTCACCGGCGAGCTCAGAGATCGCCGCCGTGATTTCTTCCGGCGAGGCACCATCGGTTGACGCCTCAGGTTCCGAGACATTGATGCCATCTTCGCCGAGGATGCGAACCATTTGTTGGCGCACCGATTCAGCGGCTTCTTCGGTCGCAGATTTCAGCGCGGCGCTTGGAGTGTCTTCGGCTTCAGGCGTGATCGGGTCGGGCTCGGGAATATGCTCGACCAGAATTTCCCGCGGTTTTGGGAGCGCTGGGGTCGCTTCGGAATCATGCAGCGCGCGGTAAAGGCGCGAGGATGCGATTGGCATCCGGCCCGGCGCGTTCAGGAACAGGGCCTTTTCGGCAGCGCGGCGACGAACCAGCGCGTCAACGATTTGCACACGCCCGCCAATCTTAGCACGTCGCCAATGATCAAAAGCTTGCGCCGCTTCAAGGCGATTGCCGCCATTGATGCTGGCCACGACATCAGAGCTCGCAAACGCTTTCGGACCAATATTGAAGGCAAGAGAAACAAGCGCGTCGAACTCGTTCTGCATCATTGGCGCAAGGACACAGCGCATCACATAGCGCTCCACCGGCGGCAGATCATACTCACGCAGGATGGCTTCGGCTTCGGTCTCGCTGACACGCGTGCCTTCGCGCGCACGGCGCATGTGTCCGTAGCCAATGATCCAGCGACCATTGGGCAAGGACTCTGAGCGTGCGCGAAACCCCTCAAACGCCTTGATGACGTCTAGTCCCGCTTGAGATGTGCGCATGTTTAATGCCATCACCTGCTCCGGTTTGGGACAGCTTATCTGTCCAATCCGAGAAGAAGTGCAATCTGCGCGCCGCCCCCACTCCTTCAATTTTTACAATAAAAACAGGGTCGCGAGCCCAAGGAAACTAAAAAACGCCATTGTATCGGTTAAGGTTAACACAAAGACCGACGACGCCACCGCCGGATCCGCCCCCATTCGCTTCAGCATCAGCGGCACCAAAATGCCCGATACACCGGCCCAGATGAAGCTGGCAAGCATGGCAATGCCAAGCACCACGGCAAGGTCCAATTCGCGAAACCAGAACAGCGCCACCAGGCCCACGCCAATTGCGAAAATCACGCCGTTCACAATCCCGGTCAGCGTCTCGCGAACGACCGCGCGGCGCCCCGCTTTGCCTTCCATTTCACGCTCCGCGATGGCGCGCACGGCCACGGCGAGCCCTTGGCTGCCAGCGTTTCCGGCGAGCGCCGCCACAACGGGCATCAGGATAGCCAATTGCACCAGCCGATCCAGCGTGCCTTCGAACAGCGCAATAATCGCCGAGGCGACAAAGGCCGTGATGAGATTGATCCCCAGCCACGGCGCACGCGCTTTGACCGATTCCCAAACCGTGTCCGAGCCATCCGCCGAGGAAACGTTGGCGAGCGCCAACAGGTCTTCGGTGTTTTCTTCTTGGATGACGTGAACCATGTCATCGACGGTGATCATGCCGACGAGACGACCGTCGCGATCTTTCACAGGGGCTGAAGCGAGTGCGTATTTTTGGAACTGGTACGCCACCTCTTCCTGGTCTTGATCAACATGGATGTCCGAGTTGAACGTCCCCATAATGTCTTCGAGTTTAACGGCGCGCTCGGTGCGCAAAAGTTGCGAGAGGAGCACATAGCCGAGCGGCTTGTTCATCGGATCGACGACATAGATCTCATAGAAATCGGTCGGCAGTTCTTCGGCATTGTCCCGTGCAAAATCAATCGTCTGCCCGACCGTCCAAAACTCTGGCGCCGCCAGGAAGTCGCGCTGCATGAGACGCCCGGCTGTATCTTCTTCGAACTCGAAGCTCGCTTCTAAGACGGCCCGGTCTTCAGGCTCTAACTCGTCGAGAATGCGCTCGCGGCGGTCTTCGTCCAAGTCTTCCAGGACCGCGGTCGCGTCATCGCTTTCGAGCTCGTCCAGCGCTTCGACGACCGCTTCATCGCTCATCGCCTCAACCGCATCCTCGCGATATTCTTCGCGCAGCTCAATCAGGATGTCGGCCGGAAGCTCACCTCCCAGCAAATCAACCGTTGCCTCAAACCGCTCGGTTGAGAGCTGTTCCAGCAGGTCTGAAGCATCGGCAGGGTGCATCGACTCAAGCGTCTCACGCACCCATTCGCCATCGGTGGCATCAATCGCCTCACGAAGTTCGCCAGCAAGCTGCTCTTGCAGCTCTTCATTGTCCTCAGGAGGGGTTTCCGGCGTCTCGCTCATAGCGCCTGTTTGGCTTGAACCCTGTAGCGGCGCAAGGCGTTTTTTTGTTGGACTTAGAGCGGCGTGTCGTCGGCATCCAGAATGCGGTGCGCGGCGCCGTCCAAGTCTTCATATTGGTCAGAGTTCACCGACCACAAAAAGGCGCCCAGCCCCAATAATCCGAGACCCAATGCGACCGGGATTAAATAGACGATGACATTCATGTGGCGCGCCCTCCATTCAGCCTCAGCGCGTTGAGTGTCACAATCAGCGAGGACGCAGACATTGCGATCGCGGCGATGAGCGGGGTGACATTGCCGGTCACAGCAATCGGCACCGCAATCGCATTGTAGAGCGCTGCGAGTGCGAAGTTCTGCAGCATCACGGAACGGGTGCGTTTCGACGTCCTGAGCACGGTCTGAAGCGCTGATAATCCGCCCGAATAGACCGCGTCTGAGGCCGATTGAGAGACATCCATTGCGCCGCCGGGGGCGAGCGAGGCGTGCGCCAAAGACAGCGCGCCCGCATCATTTAACCCATCGCCGACCATGAGGACCTTTTTGCCTTGGTCGGCAAGCTCGGTTAGCCGATCGACTTTGCCTTGTGGAGAGACCTGGGAGCGCCAAGTGGGAATATGAAGCTCTTCGGCAACGCCTTGAACAGCGCGTTCGGAATCTCCTGACAGGATCTCAATCCCGAGCCCCTGCTGCTTAAGCTCATCCAGAGCCGTCTTCGCATCGCCTTGAAGCTGGTCTTTGAACTCAAACAGGACGGGTGCGCGCTCGCCTCTCGCGAACCAGAGGGATGGGCCGCTGGTCTGGGGGCTGCCTTCTGCCCCGACCCATTCGCGCGATCCCAGGCGACAGATCTCGCCATCGACCTGCCCTTCGACCCCGTGCCCCGAGACCTCCCGCACAGTCTCCGCGACAGGACCTGCGCCAGCCGCAGCGACGATGGCCCGTGACAGAGGGTGGCGACTGGCCCGCGCGAGCTGAGCGGCGGCCTCTAAGTCTTGGCCCGGATCTGAGACCAATAGCGGCGTGCCGAGCGTAAGCGTGCCCGTCTTGTCCAAGACCACATGATCGATCTCCGCGAACCGTTCCAGCGCATCGCCGGAGCGTAAGAAGATGCCATTGCGGAACAGCCGCCCAGACGAGACCACTTGCGCCACGGGGGCAGCGAGCGCCAGTGCGCACGGGCACGTAATGATCAGCGTCGCCACAGCGACCATAACTGCTTCGCGTGGGCTCGCGCCCAGTGTCAGCCAAGCGATCAGGGTCAGCGCCGCAGCTGTGTGCACAAAGGGCACATAGAGCGATACGGCGCGGTCTGCGATCTTGCGATAGCGCGCGCGTTTCTGCTCACCGGCTTCCAGCATATTGGCGATATCTGAGAGGAGCGACTCGGAGGATTGCCCGAGCGCGACGCCTTCAATCGGATGATCGAGATTGACGGTGCCAGAGTAAAGCGTCTCACCAGGCTGGATTGCGCGCGGCAGGCTTTC
>JBCBDI010000227.1:0-4086 GCA_038529885.1 Pseudomonadota bacterium | reverse complement strand
CAAGGCCTGCTCCGCCTGCCGTCGCTGCAATTGCAGCAACATGGATGAAATCCCGGCGTTCTTCATCAACTTGTTCCGGGGCCGTCGTATCAGATGCGCTCACGTCTTCACTTCCTTCGGCATGACTTTGCAGCCTAAATACACAGATTGGGGAAAAGCATCATTGCGGCGCAGCGCCGCAATCCTCCCCGCTATATCCCGCCCGCCTAGCCTGCCTCGCGGAGGATTTCAAGCAAGACCCGCCGCTAGAGATGCGACACAATTTCCACCCCCTCTAAGGAAATTTACCGATACTGTCGCTGCAACCGGATATTTAGCCCTGGCGCTCGTTTCATTACAGGACCCGTCATGACAGACCTCGACACTCAAAAACACCGCGCCGCGACTTGGTTCAAATCTCTGCAAGACGATATTATCGCCCGCTTTGAAGCGCTTGAGGACGAAGCGGACCGCCCTTTGTACACAGGCGATGCGGGACGATTTGAGAAAACGGAATGGACCCGCGGCGATGGTAGCGAAGACCTTGGCGGCGGCCGCATGGCGATTATGCGCGGCAAGTTTTTCGAGAAAGTCGGCGTACATTTCTCTGAAGTCTATGGCGAATTCTCCGAAGCATTTCGGGCGCAAATCCCTGGCGCGGATCAATCTGATGGCCGGTTTTGGGCCGCCGGCATTTCGCTTATTGCGCACCTCCACAACCCGCGCGTGCCGGCGGTGCATATGAATACCCGTATGCTGGTCACAAGTGAGAGCTGGTTCGGGGGCGGCGGGGATCTGACGCCTTTGCTCGACTATCAGCGCCAAGACGATTTTCCAGATACGATTGACTTCCACGCTGCGATGAAAGCCGCCTGCGATCCCTATGATAAAAGCTGGTATCCAGAGTTTAAGAAACGGTGCGACGACTATTTCCATCTCGCCCATCGCGATGAACCGCGTGGGACGGGCGGCATTTTTTATGATCGCCACAATACTGGCGACTGGGAGCGCGATTTCGCCTTCACACAAGAGGTCGGCAAGCAATTCGCAGACATCTATCCCAAACTCGCCCGCCGCCGCATGAATGAAGGCTGGACCGAAGCCGAACGCGACGAGCAGCTGATCCGGCGCGGGCGCTATGTAGAGTTTAACCTGCTCTATGATCGCGGCACGACCTTTGGCCTGAAAACCGGCGGCAACGTGACAAGCATTCTCTCGTCCATGCCGCCAGTTGTGAAATGGCCCTAAGGGTAGGCTTGCGTGTTCGCCCTTAGCCAGTCTGCAAATGCATGCTGATCGATTTCGCTCGCTGCTAAAGCAAGCGTTTTCAACGTCGCATCGGCCTCGTCTGCGATCAGCAATCGCCCGTTGATGAGCAAGAAAGTTGCAGCAGCGAGAAACCCTGTTCGCTTATTTCCATCCACAAAAGGATGATTGCGAACGATCCCAAACGCATATTCCGCTGCAAAATCATACAGATCGCCGTCACCATAATGCGCACGGTTGGTGGGGCGCTCTATCGCGCTCTCCAAAAGCCCCATATCGCGCACCCCATCGGGACCGCCATGTTCTGCTAAACTTTCAGAGTGAAGGATAAGGAGCGTTTCAAGCCTTAGCCATTTGTGGGTCATTTCGACAATTCTCGCAGGGTGTTGCGATAGCGTTTTGCCATCTCTCGTCCCGCTTTGACTTGTTCTGACACGTCTTCGTCATAAACATCGAGCTTGTATCCATTCGGCGTGAGCGTCAGCAATAGCTCGTCACCTTCACCGACTTTGAACCGCGAAAGCGCTTCAGCAGGAATGACCACGCCGAGCGAATTTCCGATTTTTCGAACTTTTAAACGGTCCGACATAGCAAGCTCCACTGTTAAAACATCTGTTATAACACAATTTAGGTGACCTTGGAAACGACCTCTGTTACGCCCCGCTTATGCCTCCGCATCGTCCCGCTGCAATTACAACATTATTAATCGCTGTTCTTACCGCTGCCACCGCCGGTTTGGGCGCGGCCGTATCCAACGGGAGTGAGAATGTCTGGTACTTCGCGCTTGAAAAACCAGGCCTGACGCCGCCCGATATCATCTTCGCTGTGGTCTGGCCGATCCTCTTTGTATTGATGGCGCTGGGCGCGATTCTGGTGCGGATGCGTGCGGGTAGTTTTGCCGGCTGCTCAGCCGCCCTGGGGCTTTATTTCCTGCAGCTTGCCGTCAACTTGTCTTGGAGCTGGCTATTCTTTGGCTTTCACGAGGTGCGGATCGCGATGATCGCTCTGGTCGTCCTCTGGTTGCTCATCGTCGCAATGATGCGCGCCTTCGCAAAACACTCCGTCTCAGCCGCAGTGTTGCAAGTGCCGTATCTCATTTGGGTGAGTTTTGCCGGCTATTTGAACGCCTCAATCTTGGTCCTGAACTAAGAGGTCCAGCAGGGCCTCGCGCTCAAGCTCAAAATCGCCATCCACCCAGATCCGAGCGACGCGGCTGAGCGCTTGCCCGATCTCTGGCCCTTTTAGACCCGCCGCCAGCGCATCATCGCCGCCGATGGGAAAGTCCGGACGTCGCCAAGCGCGCACCGCTGCGAGCAAGTCTCGCACATCCGCGCCGGCCAACATCGCGCGATCGACGACGGCTTGTTTGCCATGCCAATAGAGCGTGGCGCGGAGGTCTCGCGAGTTCATGCCGACCGGATCGGGCAGATTGTCCGCCGCCCACATGGTCAGGCGCTGCGTCTCCTCATTTGAGAGCCGCAAAGACTGCTGGGTTTGCTGGACCACAAGTGCGGTCCGCGGGAGCAGCGCCATCAAACGCAACATGGCGTCCGGCTGAACGCCCGTCAGTTGCTCAGTGAGCTCCAGATCATGCAGAACGTCGGTGCCATTGTGTTCGGGCAGGATTGCATCCAAGACACCGCTCTCACCCATCGCCTCGATCGCCTGGCGTGGCCGCGGCGCAGCGAGAAGCTTTTTCAACTCTTTCCACACCCGCTCACGCGCAATGCCCTCGAGCCCTGCTTTCTGACGCGCGCAGGCGGCGAGCCCATCGGCGTCCATCGCAGCCCCATACCAGGCATTGAAGCGAAAGAAGCGCAGGATCCGTAAATAGTCCTCGCGCAAGCGCTCATCGGCGTCTCCGATAAAGATCACCCGGCCCGCGAGCGCATCTTCATAGCCGCCGCCAACTGGGTCAAACAGCTCACCATCAGGCGCGGCATAGAGCGCGTTTAGTCGAAAGTCCCGGCGCTGAGCGTCCTCAGCCCAATCCTCTGTAAAAGCGACCACCGCGCGGCGGCCATCGGTCTCCACATCGCGGCGGAGGCTGGTAATCTCGAAGGGTTGGCCTGCAATCACAGCCGTCACGGTGCCGTGCTCAATCCCGGTCGGAATAGCGCGAATGTTTGCCGCCTCCAGCGCGGCTAGTGTCGCTTTGGGCTCCAGTTGGGTCGCAATGTCGATATCATCCACGGGGCGCTGCATGATCGTATTGCGAACACAGCCGCCTACGAAGCGCGCGGAGCCAGGCCGAGCCGCTTCGAGCGCGGCAATCACCTGCCGTGTGGCTTCGGCGTGCAACCAATCAGCGTTCAGGATCGTCAAGAGTTTCCGCCGTGTCTTCGTCAATCTCGATGCGCGTGCCGTCAAAATTCTGGCGTTCGCCAACGCCTGTTGCCTGTCCGCCTGGATCTTCGGTTCTCGGTAGACCAATGGCGCCGAGGTCTTTCTCGCAAGGATAGCGTTCACCCGGGATCACTGTGCCATCGACAATTTGCGCTGGGCGATAGCATTCCTCGCGGCCGCCGCGATCGAGGAAAATGAAAATGATCCAAGACCCAACGGCGAGCGCTAAGCCAGCGCCGAATAAAAGCCGGATCGGCCAAGGCTTGCGCCCCTCTTGTTCGGCTTCGGTAATCGCCAGGCGATACAGCCCAAACAGAATGAAGGGCAGCGTAAACAGCACCAATTGAAACAGAATACGCGGAGCCACGCAGAACCCTCCCTAGGTCTCGTATAGATTGGCATATAGATCACGAATGATCCCTGCCGTCACACCCCAGATGCGAAAGCCTTGCCAGGGCATTTCGAAATATTGGCGGTGTCTGCCTTTATAAAAGG
>JBCBDI010000226.1:0-4093 GCA_038529885.1 Pseudomonadota bacterium | reverse complement strand
GAACTGGATGCCGCGACCGCGTCCATGTCGAAATACTGGATCTCGGATCTGCAGTGCAAGATCATCGACGAGTGCCTGCAGCTGCATGGCGGTTGGGGCTATATGGACGAATATCCGATTGGCCAAATGTACCAAGATGCCCGCGTCCAGCGCATCTATGGCGGCGCTAATGAAGTGATGAAAATGCTGATCGCGAGGACGCTTTAATTTGCCAGATGATTCCCACCTCCTCGCGGAAACCTTTCCTCAGCCGGCCGAGAGTTCCAAGTCGCTCGGCTTCAAGCTGATTTCGCTCGATATGAGCAAGATGGAAACGCGCGTGGCGTTTGACGGCAAAAGGGCATTCACCAATCCCGCGGGCTATATTCAGGGCGGTTACCTCTCGGCCATGCTGGATGATACGATTGGTATGTTGGCGACGATGAAGACGGGCACGCGCGCGTTTCCGTCGACCATCGACCTGCACACAACCTTTTTACGACCTGTGAGAGTCGGCGCGATTGAAGTCGCCGCCCGGCTTCGCAACATTGGTCGACAAGTGATTTTTGCGGAAGCGGATCTCTATGACGCGCGTGGCAAGGAAGCTGCACGGGCCAGAGCTTCGCTGGCCATCAACCCGATGAAGGCCCCGGCAAAATGATTGAGCTTATTCAAGATAACACAGGAGAACCCTCCCATGACTGAAGCCTATATTTACGATGCGGTGCGGACGCCGCGCGGCAAAGGCAAAAAATCTGGCAGCTTGCACGAAGTCACCGCGCTTGAACTGTCGACCCAAACCCTGGAAGCGATCCGCGACCGCAACGAGCTCGACACCAAATATGTCGACGATGTTGTGCTCGGCTGTGTGTCGCCCGTGGGTGAGCAAGGCGGCGACATTGCGCGGATTGCGGTGCTGAATGCCGATTATGCGGAGACCACGGCTGGTGTTCAGGTTGACCGCTTCTGCGCATCCGGCCTGGAAGCCTGCAACATGGCGGCGGCCAAGGTGATGACCGGCGAAGCTGACATGGCGATTGGCGGCGGTATTGAGAGCATGAGCCGCGTGCCAATGGGCGCTGCAGGCGGGGCCTGGTCATCGGATCCGCAAATTGCGTTGAAATCCTACTTCTCACCGCAAGGTGTGGGCGCCGACACGATCGCGACCAAGTGGGGCTTCTCGCGCGACGATGTCGATGCGTATGCAGTTGAATCTCAGCAGCGCGCGTCACGCGCCTGGAAAGAGGGTCGGTTCTCGAAATCGATCGTCGCGGTGAAAGATCAAATGGGCGGCACACAGCTCGACCATGACGAGCATATGCGTCCGGAAGCAGATATGCAGAGCCTCGCGGCGCTGAACCCAAGCTTTGCTGGCATGGGCGCGATGGGCTTTGATGAAGTCATCAAGCAGCGCTATCCGGAACTCGAAGCGATTAATCACGTTCACCATGCGGGCAACTCGTCGGGCATCGTGGATGGTGCCTCTGCGGTTCTGTTCGGCTCGAAAGAAATGGGCGAGAAGCTTGGCCTCAAGCCGCGCGCCCGCGTCAAGCAAATGGCGTCGATCGGATCTGAGCCTGGCATCATGCTGACGGGCCCAACCGACGTGACGCTGAAAGCCTTGAAGAAAGCCGGTATGGATGTTGGCGATATTGATCTTTATGAGCTCAACGAAGCCTTCGCGTCTGTACCCATGCTGATGATGCACCTGCTTGGCATTGATCATGAGAAAATGAACGTTAATGGCGGGGCCATCGCGATGGGCCACCCGCTTGGCGCGACCGGCGGCATGCTGCTCGGCACCATGGTCGATGAGCTTGAGCGTGCCGACAAGGAAACCGCTTTGGTCACCTTGTGTGTCGGCGCCGGCATGGGCACCGCAACGATCATCGAACGCGTTTAAGGCATGGAAAAAGGGGCAGGCATTCCGATTGGGATCGGTGTTGGCGTCGCCATTGGCGCTGGCGTCGGGGCGGCCACAGGCGATATCGCCATCTGGCTCCCACTTGGAATTTCAATTGGTGCGGCGCTTGGCGTCGCATTCTCGGCCGCGGCCTCAGAGTCTGAAGAAGATAACTCTGACGAGGGCGAAACGCCCCGCAAGGAATAAGTAAAATGAACCTCGAAACATTCTCTTTCGATATTGATGCAGACGGCATCGCGCACGCGGTCTTCGATGTGCCCGGCCGCAGCATGAACACGCTGACGGGCAAAGCCGTCGCAGACATTATTGCGATCACCAATGAAGTGGCCAGCAATGACACGATTACCGGCCTGGTGATCTCGTCCGGCAAACCGTCCGGCTTCTGTGCTGGCGCTGACCTTGGCGAAATGAATGAAAGTGCTGGCGGTGGCAAACCTGCTGCGGAGCTTTCTGAAGCCGAACTCAAAGCTCAGCAATTTGAGCGTGGCTTTGCGCTCAACAAGACGCTGCGCGAGTTGGAAACCTGCGGCAAGCCAATCGCGGTCGCATTGGACGGCCTCGCGCTGGGTGGTGGTCTCGAAGTGGCGCTGGCCGGGCATTACCGCGTTGCGGCAAATGACAATCCGAAAATTCAGTTCGGCCTGCCGGAAGCCAAGATTGGCCTTCTGCCGGGTGCGGGTGGCACGCAACGACTGCCGCGTTTGATCGGGGTGCAGGAAGCGCTGCCGCTAATCC
Organism: Pseudomonadota bacterium; assembly: GCA_038529885.1. GTDB lineage: Bacteria > Pseudomonadota > Alphaproteobacteria > Caulobacterales > Hyphomonadaceae > Henriciella. The sequence goes on along the minus strand of JBCBDI010000226.1, from coordinate 1,455 downwards.
TGCAAGGCAAGAGCTTTAACGCTGAAAAAGCCCATAAAATGGGCGTTGTGAACGAACTGGCCGCCAAAGCGGACACGGTTGCGAAATGTAAGGCATGGATCAAGGCCAACCCGGACGCGAAAGCTCCTTGGGACGAAAAAGGCTTTAAAATGCCAGGTGGGGTCGTCCACCGTTCACCAGGTGCCGGACAGGTCGCGACTATGTCGAACGCCATGCTGGCGGCCAACACTTATGGCAATTACCCGGCTCAAAAGAATATCCTGTCCTGCGTCTATGAGGGCACCCAGGTGCCGATTGATGCCGGCCTGCGGATTGAAACCCGTTACTTCATCAACACACAGCAGCGACCGGAAGCGAAAGCGATGATTCGCTCGCTCTTCCTGTCGATGCAGGAATTGTCCAAAGGCGGCAACCGCCCAGCCGGTCATCCAAAGACCGAGTTCAAGAAAATTGCCGTTATCGGCGCTGGTCTGATGGGCGCAGGCATTGCCTATGTCCAGGCCAAGGCGGGCATTCCAACCGTCCTGGTCGACATCTCGAAAGAGAATGCCGAAAAGGGCAAAGACTATTCGCGGCGCCTGGTTGAGAAAGACCTGTCGCGCGGCAAGACCACGCAAGAGAAGGGCGACAAGCTGCTCGACCTGATCACCACAACGGACTCCTACGATGATATCAAAGGGGCTGACCTGGTTGTTGAAGCCGTGTTCGAAAATCCCGAGCTGAAAGCCAAGATCACCAAAATGGCGGAAGACGTGCTGAGCGCCGACGCGGTATTCGGGTCGAACACATCGACGCTGCCCATTACCGGTCTTGCAGAAGCCTCCGCGCGGCCGGAAAACTTTATCGGCATTCACTTCTTCTCACCGGTTGAGCGGATGGGTCTGGTCGAGATCATCACCGGCGAAAAGACCAGCGAAGCCACCCTCGCCAAGTCGATCGACTATGTTCTGGCCATCCGCAAGACGCCGATCGTCGTCAATGACAGCCGCGGTTTCTACACTTCGCGCTGCTTCGGTACCTATACCCAAGAGGGTATGGCGATGCTGGCGGAAGGGATCAAGCCGGCCATTATCGAAAATGTCGGCCGTCAGTCCGGCATGCCAATGGGCGCTCTGGAAGTATCCGACTCTGTTGGTCTCGATACCGCGTTGAAAGTCGGACGCCAAATGGCGCAAGCGGCCGGGATCGATTATGACTCCAATGAGCTTGGGCAGATGATGGCCTGGCTGGTCGAAGATCAGGGCCGTGTCGGTCGCAAGGCCGGTAAAGGCTTCTACGACTATAATGAAAAGGGCAAGCCATCGCGCCTCTGGCCGGATCTCAACACACGCATTGATGTCACTGTTGATGAATGCCCGCCTGAGCTGAAAAAGCACCTGACCAATCGCTTCCTGGTGCGCCAGGCGGTGGAAGTCGCGCGCTGTTTCGAAGAAGGCGTGATTACGGACGCCCGTG
>JBCBDI010000225.1:0-4101 GCA_038529885.1 Pseudomonadota bacterium | reverse complement strand
CTTGCGGGCGGCGATGGATTCGACGCCTTTTTCAGCTAGAAAACGATGCGTACCCGGCGTCGCATAGAGACCCACACCGATCTCGGCCATTTTGCGACAGGATTCGAGGAGATATTCCTTGTCCTCCATGGCGCCCGCGCTGATCAACAGCGACCTTTGTTGGCCCTTGGCCAGCATTTTCAGATTGAACCCGATCAGGTCGATTTTTGAGTGTGTGTCCAGCGCAGCCATGGTTATTCCTCTCTTTTTTGCCGTGTTCGCCGACACCGCCATGCGGGCAAACGGCCTGAACATGGTTTGATTCCGCGCACAGTCAATCGGTCGGAACCGCTTTATTCTACAAAATTCAACTAGATTGGCGGAGGAAAACCATTGCACGTGCAACAAAGCAAGCCCCCCTGTGCCGGAGAGCCTGCTAATTCCACAAATTGTGATCGCACTCAGGCCTTGGCCGGCAGAATTTTCGGGTCGCGGAGTACCGCAGCGCTGATCAAAGCGACGACGAGGCAGACGGGAAGCGGTTCAAGCAGCGTGATTGGCATTCTGAACCAGGGCTTCTCATACAGAGCCATCATGTCCTCGACGGGCTGCAGTTTCGCCTGCAGGGCTGCGCCGCTCAATCCTTCGGCTTCATAACCTGCTCGCAGAGAGTCCAGATACTGAGCGGCAAAGTCAATTCCCGACAGCGCGAGATAAGCCTCCCAGGCGAGCACATACGATACACAAGCGACACCGGCGATCCCGAGCCCGAGCTTCAAAGCGGGCCAGAATTTGATCACGCCACCAAGCGCCTTGTCACGATAGCGTTTGACCCCGACAAAGATGAGCGACGAGGCCAGGATCATGATCAGATAGCCCTGAGCCTGACTCCCTTCTGAAAAATCGCCGCCATTAAACTGAACGCCGATTGCGATGATCACGATCATCAGCGCCCCCGCGATCGCGCCATACACGAGCATAATTCGAAACATGTTTTCCTCCTTCGGTTCAAATCATGCCGTCAGACCTGATCCAGACCTCTTCCCCGATCCATCGCCCATTCGGATGATTTTCGTGAATGACCGCAAAATCACCCTAAGGAATGAGCTGTAATTCCCTGGCTTTCTGCACAGCTTGAAGGCGTTGCTTCACCTCCAGTTTTTCAAACAATCGAGAGACATGTGTCTTCACCGTATTCGGCGAGACATGCAGAGATTCCGCAATCTCCTTGTTCGATTGTCCGCCTGCCAATTGTTCCAGAACGGCGTGTTCACGTTTTGTAATTCCGAGCGATTTCAGCGCAGCTTCGTTCAGTTCGAATTTCGATGCTTTGGGGGTGCTGGTCAGCATTCGACCCAACCACAGGCCCAGAGCGGTGAAGCCGATACCGATCAGCAAAATATAAAATTCGGTCGTAAACGCCCGGGTCAGATACTGATACTCGATCCATTGCAGGATGAAGGCTAGGGCCGCCAGCGCTAATGCATAGATAATGATCGACTTTTTCACCCGCCAAACATGCCCAAAGGTCCCCGGCATGACCAGCCCAATTTTGACCACACTCCAGGATGCGGCTCGCCTCATAAGGGAAAAACTGCGACGGATTCTCACCCAAGAATTGAAGCCATGCCGGACTTGATCAAAAAACGGACGCTTTTGTCACCGTTTTAAGCACTCGTTTAATGCCCAAAACCGCCGATGAAACTCAATATATTCAGATACTTAAAACACTAAACTCAGTTTATCACTTCAACTTGGTTCGCGCATTGCATGTATGACAGGGAAGAAATGCGCTCTCCCCTCGCATTTTTGCCCCAGTCGAGTGTATAATGGCCTCCATGAGTGACGTATCTGAACAGCCGAATATCAAACCGTCTGATGCGATTGCCAGACTCGAAGGCGCGCAAGGCGCTTCTGGCTGGCTGGCGTGGGGCGCCCTTGGATTAGCCTTCTTATGGTGGGTCGCAGCCTTTGTCGGAAGCGCTGCCATGATCGGGGCCGAAGCACTTGGTCAAATGCAGCCTGCTTTGATTGTGGCAGGGTTGATCGCGATCATACTTCCCGGATTGATGCTGGTTCTGGCCGGTATGATGGCGCGCGAACAGGCCCGTGCTACGGCGGCGAATGCCGTCGTGCTTGAAGCTGCGGCGCGCTTGCTCCTGCCTTCTGAGACTATGGCCAGCGAAGCCCGCGCGTTCGCCGACGAAATGTCGAATGCCAGCGCTGAGGTCGACCGCTCCATGGGGCACGCGTTGTCCGCCATGAAGGCCATGGCCGGTGAGATTGGCGATGAACGTCAACGTCTTGAATCAGTGACCTATGCCAGTGCTGACAATGCCCGCGATCTGGCGACGCGCCTCGGCAATGAACGCAGCGGACTGGAGCAGCTTGCAAAAGATCTGCGCGAACAGACGGATATGCTGAACGAAGCTATCCCGGAACAAGCCAATCTAATGGTTGAGTCGGCCAAAGTCGCCGCAACAGAAGTCGCTGCCGCGGAAGATGCCCTTCAGGCGCGCCTGACAACACTGGACCAGACTGGTCGAAGTCTGGCGCAGAAAATCTCAGCGATGGACACGCTCGCCGCCGAAGCCGGACAGCGCAATGAGACGCTACTGTTCGCGATTGCGCGAATGGAAGAGAAGCTCGAACAATCGCGCAAAACGGTCGAAACGGCTGCCCGCGCCGGGGAACTTGCTGCCGCGGCCGCTGGTACCACGGGCGATCGTCTGATGGAGTCGGTAAAAATTGCTCTGGATGGCGCGCGCGACGCAAGCAGCCAGATTCAAAATCAAACGTTTGAGGCCTCGGAGTCGGCAGCCCGGTCGCTGGCGGAACTCAAGGAAGCTGGTCAACAGGCCGCTGCCGCTGTACGCGCGGCAGGCATGGCCGCGCGCGCTGAAATGGACATTGCTGAACGCCGGGCGAACATTACAAGCCAGGCCTTGCTGAAGAAAACCCGGTCCGTGGAGACGCATAGCGCTGCGATCGTTGAACCAGACCCTGCTCCAGAGCCCGCACCCGAACCCATCCACGTCTCACCTGAGCCAACGCCTCATATCGAAACGCCCCCAATCGCAGAGCCGACTCCGGAACCACGATTGACGCCGGAACAGGTGGTACAATCGCCGTCGAGAGCGGTTGAAGAAGATTTGTTCGAAGCCAGTGCTGACCGCATGGCACGCGCCATGATGGATGATGAGCGTGACTCGTCCGATGAATCTGACGACCATTCGAATGGCCATGTCCCAACCACGAATGGGCTCACCAATGGCGACTCGCGCATGCTGAAAGTCGACGAGCTTGCCAATTTTGACATCATTGACGCGACCGAAGAAGCGACCCCAAGCTTTGACGCAGACGAAGAAGTTGAAATCGTCACGCCGCCAAGGCAGCGCGCCGATTCCCTTAGCGATATCATCGCCGATATGGAACGCGACGAACGCTCGACCTTGTCACGCGAAGAAACGGCCGAGGCACTGCTCGGTCAATTGCAGGAATCCGGCATTCAACTCACCGATGTTTTCCGTCCGAAGGATAAAAAGAAAATCGCGCACGCGGCCCGTAAGGGCGAGGATCATCGCCGGTCCGCGATCAACCAGCAAGTTGGCCGTCAGGTCGAGCGTGTTCGGCAGCGTCTGCGCGGCAATCTGGAAATGATGACCCTAGCCCGTGATTTCCTGGCGCTGGAGGAATCAGACGCCCTGAACGCCCTGGAGAACACGCACGCATCCAGCAAGAATGCGAGCGCGCGCTTGGCAACATACCTGCTGCTCGATGCAGCGGTGACATAATACGAATTGGGCGGCGTCAGGCGCAAAGCGCTGCGCTTATCGAAAAAGCCGTCTATTCGCCGATCCACTCGAATCCGGGTTCTTCCCACCATGGAAAGAAGTTCGGCATGCCATCAGACACTTTCACCGGATAGACGGGTTTCCGCTTCTCCAGGAAACTCATCACGCCTTCGCGTGCATCTTCGGTCTGGCCGCGGGAATAAATCGCGGCGCTGTCGACAATGTGCGCATCCATCGGATGGCTGGCGCCCAGCATGCGCCACATCATGTGTCGCGTGAGCGTGGTCGACACGGCGGCCGTATTGTCAGCAATCTCATTCGCCATGGC
>JBCBDI010000224.1:0-4104 GCA_038529885.1 Pseudomonadota bacterium | reverse complement strand
CTGGCGCGGTTGAGTTTCCAGCCTTCAATCCGCGCGGCGAAGACTTCATCGTCACTGCGCTTGGGTCAGGACCTGCCGTCTCTGTGCTGCGGCAATTGTCGAACTCGCGCCTGCAATTGCAAGAGCAAACCGGGTTTGATCCAGAGCGGGTGAGCGGGGAAGGAACAGCTTCCTTCCGTTTGACCCGTCCGGCCCTCAGCAATGTGCCGCTGGAAGACATGACGATTGAGGTGAAGGGTCAGATCAAAGACGCAGGCCTCAAAGAGGCAGTCGGCCCGATCGACATTGTCGAAGGCGATGTGAATGTCGACGTGACCTTGGACCGGATCATCTTGACCGGCTTTGGCAATCTCGGCAGCTCGCCGATCCAATTTACATGGCGGGACTCTTTTGATGATGAAGGCCAACCTGCCGACTTGTCAGCGACAGCAGTACTGACCTCGGACGTGCTCAACGTGTTTGGCTTGGTCGGGCGCGCCTTCTTAACCGGAGAAGTCCCGGTCGAGATGCAAGGCAAGGTTGGATCGGCCGGACTCCAGACCGGTACTTTTGCGTTCGACTTGCGGGAAGCGCGCATCGATCTCGCGGAGATTGATTGGGTCAAACCGGCAGGGGATGCGGCGCGGGCGACCCTCAATTATACCGGCGATCTTCGCCAGCAGGCCGCCGCCTTGCGCTTTGCTGCGGATAATGCCTCGCTTGATGGTGACCTCCTCCTCGCCAATGATGGCCGCCTTGAATCCTTAGAATTGCGCAAGCTCTTCATTGAAGACTCCATTGACGTAACCGGCCGGATCCTACGCACGGAGGCGGGCGGCTTTGATGTTCAGTTCGCCGGTGCGTATTTGGATATTTCAGCCATCCTCACCGAGCTTGGCGCGGTCGGTGGTTTTGGCGGTGATGGCGGGGACGGGATCGATCTTGCCTTTTCTGCCACCGTGGACCGTTTACGTCTGCGCCGGAACTTGGACCTGATCGGTGCGGCCCTGTCCGTGAACACGACCAAAGCGGGCGGCTTCCAACAAATGCGCGCCAGCGGCAACACGCTCGAAGGCGCAACCTTCATCGCCAATCTCGACAATGAAGGCGCGGGGCAACCGCTCGCGATCGAGCTCAAAACCAGCGATGCGGGCTATTTGGCCAGCGCCTTCTTCGGGGTCGATTTTATCGAAGGCGGTATTTTGGATTTGCGCGGTTCCTTGGCGACAGAAGAGACCCCGGCGAGATTGCGGGCAACCATCGAAGACACGCGCCTCACCAATGCGCCTTTCTTTACGCAAATCCTATCACTGGCCTCTTTGCGCGGGCTGACCGACACGCTCTCTGGAGACGGCGTCTTGTTCTCCCGCATCGAGGCGCCGATCACGATTGGCGGTGGACGCTATGTTCTCGATGGAGCGCGGGCTAGCGGTCCTGCGCTCGGTCTCACTGTGAATGGCTGGGTGGGTATTGATGGCCAGGGGATCGATCTTGATGGCGTCTTGGTACCGAGCTTCGGCGTGAACTCGGTGCTCGGCGGCGTGCCGATTATTGGCGACCTCATTGTCGGGCGTCAGGGCGAGGGGATCTTCTCGATCACTTACTCCATCAGCGGCTCGCTTGAAAAAGCGCAAGTCGCGGTGAACCCGCTCTCAGCTGTGACACCCGGGATCTTGCGACGGATCTTCGAGAACCCGTCAGATACGTCGATCCCGGACTCGATTCCGGTGGACCCGAATTTGAAACCGCCAACGCCGAAGCTTCCAGACTTGCCGGATGATGAGTTTATTGGCCCAACCCCCGGGAATGATGGGTAGGGCGCTCTAAACGGGCTTGACCAGCGCGATCCGTTTCTTGCCGACTTGCACTTTAAAGGCCTCGACTTCGCTCAGAATATCGGCCCAAGCGTGCGTTTGATCAGCGGGGACTTTTTCGTCATTCACCCGCACCGCGCCTTCATTCATTTTGCGACGCGCTTCGCCATTCGATGAGACCAGCTCACCGGCGCGGAGGAGCGCGGTGGTTGTCGGTCCATCGGTAAAGTCGGCTTTGGCGATTTCGAAGGTCGGAAGATCAGACGAGACCCCGCCGCCGGTAAAGGCTTTGCTCGCCGCGGCTTCAGCCTCTTGCGCCGCTTGCGCCCCGTGCAGCATGGTGGTTGCCGCATTCGCGAGTGCGATTTTGGCTTGATTGATCTCAGCGCCTTCCAGCGCTTCGAGCTTCGAGATTTCTTCCAAGGGCAGGTCCGTGAACAGTTTCAAGAACCGCCCGACATCAGCGTCTTCAGTGTTGCGCCAGAATTGCCAATACTCGTAGGGGCTACGCTTTTCCGCGTTCAGCCAAACGGCGCCATCAACAGTTTTACCCATCTTTGCGCCAGACGCTGTCGTCAGCAGCGGACTGGTCAGCCCGAAGCCTTGATTGCCATCGGCTTTATGAATGAGGTCGACGCCGCCAAGAATGTTGCCCCACTGGTCTGAGCCGCCCATTTGCAAGTAGCAGCCATGGCGGCGCGAGAGCTCCAGAAAGTCATAAGACTGGAGCAGCAGATAGTTGAATTCCAAGAAGGTGTAAGGCTGCTCATTGTCGAGCCGGCGTGCCACCGTTTCTTGTTTCACCATTGTATTGATGGTGAAGTATTTACCGATATCGCGCAGGAACTCGATATAGCCGAGCTTATCGAGCCAGTCGGCATTGTTGACCATGATCGCATCGGTCGGGCCGTCGCCGAAGGTGAGGTAATTGGCATAGGCCTTTTTTACGCCTTCTGCATTCTTGGCGATCTGCTCTTCGGTCAGGATCGGACGCGACTTTTCCTTGTCGGTCGGGTCGCCAATCTTTGAGGTACCGCCGCCGATGAGAACGATTGGCTTGCCGCCAGCCTGTTGCAGACGGCGCAGCATCATGATGCCGACCAGATGGCCGACATGGGCGCTGTCGGCGGTTGGGTCGATACCAATATAAGCGATCGGCACACCGCTCGCGCAATAGGCGTCGAGCTCAGCTTGGTGGGTGGCTTGTTTAATATAGCCGCGCTCATCCAGCGTGCGCAGAAATTCAGATTTGTAGTCGCTCATCACAATCGTCCTTCGTGAAGCGGCGCGGTTAGCACGACTGGCGGCGCCTTAGAACCAATAGCGGGCAGATTTTACAGATTTTTTCGGTGCGCCCGGCCCCTGCGCATCAGTATCTATGGAAGCCAGATGACTCGTCGCGCCAGGCCGTGAGGTCGATATCGAGCTGCTTATCGAGATCGTCTGGCGTGGCGTTCGGATCATCGACCCAGAGGCGCAGCTCGTCCGAACCATTGATAATGTCGATCGCTGGATGGCCTTCTGTGTACTCATATTTAAAGTCTAAGCCGCGCCAGAGTTGATAGTCTGGGTAGAGGTTGCGAATGGCCTTGAAGGCGAGCGCGCTCACCCGCCAGGACTTAAATTGCTCTGGATCGAAAAAGTCCATCTCGGCATGGATTTGTAAGCCTTCGCAGAGCTGACCCACATGTTTGTGGAAGGTCGGTTCGAACCAGGCGGGGCGGAGCTTACAGCCCGTCAGCCAATGCGGCGCGAGGCGTTCCATCTCTGCGATCAAGTCATTGGCTTTGAGATCCGGTGCGCCAATCACTTCTAGCGCGCGCGTGGTGCCACGCCCTTCAGAGAGAGTCGCGCCTTCGACCATGACCGTGCCGCCATAGGCGCGGGCCATGTTGAGGCTGGCAGCGTTGGGGCTCGGATTGACCCAAGCGCGTTCCGTCACCGGCCAGCCATAACCAGGGCCTTGGTTCGGCGTGTAGCCTGTCATTTCGATGACTTCGTATTCGACGTCGAGCTTCTCGCGGGCAATGTACCAGGCGCCGAACTCGCCCATGGTCATGCCATGCACCATCGGAAACTCAGCGGCGCCAACAAAACTCTGCCAACCAGGCCGGAGGGTCAGGCCATCAATCGGACGTCCGGCAGGATTGGGGCGATCGAGGACCCAGACCGCTTTGCCATAGCGCGCGGCTTCTTCGAGGACGTAAACCAGAGTGGTGAGATAGGTATAGACCCGGCAACCAAGGTCCTGGAGATCATAGAGCACGACATCGAGTGGCTCGAACATGCGCTCGGTCGGGCGTCGATGTTC
>JBCBDI010000223.1:0-4146 GCA_038529885.1 Pseudomonadota bacterium | reverse complement strand
GTGGAAAGCAATTTCTATGCTGATAATCTGGTTCGAGTTACTTTCCACCGATGATGCTTGGTCGGCGCATCATATCGATCCCGCCCTTGAAATAGCAACTCGTCGGCTTCTTCTACCTGACTAATAATTACGAGCTTAGCTTCTTGAAACTGCGATGCCGGGACACGAACGTGGACACCCCCCAATGCCGCAACGATGAACCAATTCACCGCCGCATGATTTGCATTATCAATCGAAGCTCTTATTCCGCGCGAGTTTAACAGCTCGCACACGATGTAGGCTTCGTTTAATGTCGCGCAGGATCGGATGACCGCTGAATTGCTCATTATTGCTTCTTAAACGGCGTGCGTTTCTGTAGATATTGCGCCTCATGCTCTACCGCACTGCGCTCGCGTTCCAAATAGTGATCGATCGCTTCGCGGAGGCCCTTATGGGCAATCCAATGCGCAGAATAGGTGGTTACCGGGGCATAGCCGCGGGCCAGCTTGTGTCCACCTTGGGCGCCCGCTTCGACCACTTTCAGCCCGTGCTCAATCGCAAAATCGATCGCTTGATAATAGCAGGTCTCAAAATGCAAGAAGGGGCGCGGATCGGTGCAGCCCCAATAGCGCCCATAGAGCGTCTCCGAACCAATCAGGTTTAGCGCCCCGGCGATCGGTTCCTCGCCATCATACGCCATGACCAAGAGGATCTGGTCTGAGAGCCGCTCTCCCAACAGACTAAACGTTTCGCGATTGAGATAAGGGTAGCCCCACTTACGAGAGCCGGTATCCATGTAGAATTCGAAGAAGGCGTCCCAATGGTCTTCGGTGATGTCAGCGCCCGTGAGGTGCTTGAAGGTTAGGCCAGCTTGCGCCTTGGCGCGCTCTTTGCGCAAATTCTTGCGTTTGGCTGAGGAAAGCGCGGCCAGGAATTCGTCGAAGCTTTCATACCCATCATTGCGCCAATGGAATTGCTGATCATTGCGAATGAGCAGACCAGTTTCGCTGAGCTGCTCGGCAGCGTCTGGAGAAATGAAGTTCACGTGGAGCGAGGAAAAATCGTTCTGCGCCGCGACTTGTACTGCGGCCGAAACGAGGGCGTTTTGTAGCCGGGTCTCATCTGGGCCGGGTTTGCACAACAATCTGCGTCCCGTCACCGGCGAGAAGGGGACCGCGCTGAGGAGCTTTGGAAAATACTGCCCACCTGCGCGCTCATACGCATCGGCCCAGCTATGATCGAAGACAAACTCGCCTTGGCTGTGCGTCTTGGCATATAGCGGCATTGCCGCGAGCAACTCGTCGCCAGGTCCTTCGATCAAGACATGACAGGGCGACCACCCGGTTTCCGGGATCGCGGCGCCGGAGGCTTCTAAAGCTTCCAGAAACTCCCAGCTCAAAAACGGATCGACAGGCAGACCGAACGGATTGGCCACCGCGTTCCACGCCTCAGGCGAGACCTCTTGGAGGCCTGTGATGATCCTGGCTTTGAAAGTGGTGTCGTCCATAAGGCCTTATGTATTCAGAATGTGTCGTTTTGCGAGCGCTGGATCGAAACCTTCGAAGATTTGACTGTCCGTGATCGGGCTTAAGGCTTCGCAGGTCGCCTCATCTTTGACCGTCCAAGTGATAAGGGGCAGGTTGCGCCGGGCAAACTGAAGCGTCGCATTGTCGGCATCGCTAATATGGCAGGCAAGATAATCGACGGGCACGGTCGGCGTCTCAGCGAGATTGGTTTCGCCGCTAATTTCAGAAGGCTGGATCAACTGGCCGCGCGTCAGCCCCTTTGGCAGGGCCGCGACGGTTTGCGTTGAAAAGCTCATCGCTGCGGCAGGGCCTTCATGCGCAATCAGCATGTCGCCAACGATCGTCGCAAAATCGGCAGGGTCGGTTTCACCGTCTATCTTCAATTCACAGAGCAGGGGCGTTTTGCCTGGCCACGTCCTGAGAAGCAGGTCCAGTGTGACGATATGGCCGCCGCCGATCAGCGGGATCGCAGTGAGCTCGTCCACGCTTCGTGCCGCGACATAGCCTTGATGTGCGGTCATGCGGTCCAAAAGCGGATCATGAAAGACGACCGGCGTGCCATCAGCCGCAGGCCGCACATCAAACTCGATGCCGAACCCCATTTCGGCCGCCAAAAGCAGCGCCTCTAAACTGTTTTCTGTCGGACCATTGGGGGCCCACAGCCCGCGATGGGCGTAAGCAAAGTCAGAGAGGTTGAACCGCTTAGCCAATCTCAAACACGCCATCGACCTCAACGGCGACGCCGAGCGGTAGGACGGGGCTCGCAACGGCAGAGCGCGCATGTCGCCCGGCCTCACCAAACACCTCGACCATGAGATCCGAGCAGCCATTGATGACTTGCGGGATATCTTCGAAATCCGGGTGGGCGTTGACGAAGCCGCCAAGTTTTACCACGCGCTTGATGCGGGATAGATCGCCAAGCGCGGCGCTGCATTGCGTGATGAGATTGATCGCACAGAGCCGCGCTGCCGCTTGCCCGTCTTCCAAGCTCATAGTTTCGCCGAGCCGCCCTTTGACGAGGCCATCGGCTCCTGCGCTCACTTGCCCAGACACAAAGAGTTGCGACCCCGAAATCACAAAGGGCACATAATTGGCGACCGCCGCCATCGGTTTTGGGAGCGTAATGCCAAGATCGGCGAGCCGAGATTCAGGTGTGGACATTTAGAGCCTCTCTATTTGGCTTTTAGCTACCGCTTTGAGGCCAGGCCGGGCAAGAGCGAATTAGGATTTTTCAGCGCGCCTTTGCTCGAGCCGGATCGCGCGGCCCGTGACGACTGACTTGTCGCCAAACTTAGACCGCGCCGCATCGCTCGCACGCTCTGCCTTGGCGCGTTTCTCAACGCTCGGATCGACGAGATCTCGATTATCCCAGCGTGCATCTTCTAAGTGCGAGAGGCCAATGCCGATAAGGCGATAGGCGCGCCCGTTCTGGGTTTCGCGTTCCAGCAAAGGCTTACTCACCCGAAATAGCGTATTGGCGAGATTGGTGGGCGTGCTGAGCGTGGTGGAGCGCGTCAGTGTGCGAAAGTCTTTGCTCTTGAGTTTGAGCGTAATCGTGGAGCCCTCGACATTGACCTTTTTCGCCCGGATCGCGGTTTCTTCACAGACTTGCCAGAGACGGTCTTCCAAGAGGCGATAGTCGGCGATGTCTTTGTCAAAGGTTCGTTCCGCCGACACCGATTTTCGTAGCCCGTCCGTGCGCACGGGTCGATTGTCGATGCCCTGAGAGCGTTGATGCAGCCAAAGCCCGGTCTCGCCATAGTGGCGGATGAGGTCCCGCGCCTCGGCGGTTTGGAGATCGCCAATGACACGATAACCATCGCGCTCCAGCTTCTTGGCGAGTTGCTTACCAACGCCATGCAGGAACCGAACAGGCCGGTCTGCGAGCATTTCAACAGCCTCATCCTTGGCGAGGAGGGCGAAGCCACGAGGCTTATCGAGTTCGCTTGCGGTCTTGGCGAGGAATTTATTCTCCGAGAGCCCGACTGAGATCGTGATACCGATCTCGTCCTCAATCACGCGCGCAAGTTTGGAAAGCGCTTGCGCTGGGAAGGCGTGATTGATGCGCGTCGTCCCGGTGAGATCTAGAAAGCCCTCATCCACGCTCAACATCTGGACCTTCGGGGTCAGCGCTTCAAACTTTGCTCGGATCTGTCTCGAGGCCGTTGAATAAGCCTCACGCCTCGGCCGCACGACCACCGCTTCCGGGCACGCTTTCAGAGCTTTGAACATGGGCATGGCTGAGTGCACACCATTCAGACGCGCGATATAGCAACAAGTCGCGACGACGCCGCGTTTGCCGCCGCCGACAATGACCGGTTTGTCTTTTAATTCGGGATTATCGCGCTTCTCGATTGCTGCAAAAAACGCGTCGCAATCGATGTGGGCGATGGACAGCGTTTCGAGCTTTGGATGCTGAATCACGCGATAAGACTGACAAGACGGGCATATCTCTATCCCCTGGTTCGTTAACGTTTCTTTTCCAATTGCGGCGGGTCGCGGAACATGGCATGAACAAATATGCCTTCGCTGTGCCGAGACTGCGATACCTATTCACCGGAGGGTATAGAGATATGCCCGTCTTGTCAGTCTTATCGCGTGATTCAGCATCCAAAGCTCGAAACGCGTCGCAATCGATGTG
>JBCBDI010000222.1:0-4146 GCA_038529885.1 Pseudomonadota bacterium | reverse complement strand
CCGCTTTTGCCGTCGCGGATTTCTTCTTTGAAGCCGCCTTGGCTTTCTTGGCTTTCTTGCCTTTTTTGGCCTTGCTGCCGACAGAAGCGATTTCTTCGCTCAGACGCTCGACACGGGCTTTGACTTTTTCATCTGCACCATCAGCATTGGCGCGCAGATCAGCTACCTGCTCTTCCAAATCATCCAGCTTGCTGTGCAGCTTTTCGGCTTTTTTGGTTTTCAGAGAGAATTGCTTCAGGCCAAGCGCATCACGCATCCGTTCCATACGGGCTTCGAGACGCTCACGTTGCTCGGTCTGGAACTTGGTGACAGCATCTGTTGCTTCGCTGGTGGCTTCTGCAACACGACCACGAACCTTGGCGGCTTCTTCGGCCACGCGGTTCATCTGCTCGGTCATTTTTGCAATGGCAGTATTGGAAGACAGACGTGCGCGGACGTCGCTTTCAATCTCTTCACCGCGAGAGACCAGGTCCTCAAAAAGGACTTCGCCCTGTCCGCTGACTTTGCCAACACCTTCAGAGGCCGCATCATAGGCTTTGCCATAGGCGCCAACGCCGGCGAGCCAGATCTTGTGCGCAACATCAAAGCCTTTGGCTTCGATCGCAGCGCCCATGAACTGGGCCTGTGCCTTTTTCGCGGCTTTCTTTTCACTCTTCGACTTTTTGTCTTTCTTCGCCATGTCTGGCTCCGTTTCTGGGATCGGAATGGCCCGGTGCCTTTCCTCATTGGTCGCCGATATATGTGATCTGTCTAGAAAACGCATACTAAGTCTCGAGAACCGGAATTTCGCCTCGTTGGCGAGTTTGTGATTGGGTCAGCCCACCAAATAAGATATATACTCCGTTATGCGCTGGATCGTGGCCTTGGTATTATTGTCTTCCTTTTCTGCTGTGGCGGAAGAAGACGCGCACCTCATTGCTTTCACCGAAGGGCGTTATTCCGACGCGGCAAGCGTCGTCGAATCCTCACACGCCCCGGACAATCTCGCTTTTGCCGCGCGTAGCCTGCTCGCCGAAGCGATCAGTGCGGCCGACTACAGCGTCTCTCCGAGTCTGGTGGAGCAAGCCGAGCAACTCGCCCGCGAGGCACTGACCGAAGCCCCCGACCATGTCGAAGCACGTTTGCAATTGGCGATTGCCTTGTCTTTGAAAGCGCGGCCAATGACCATCGGCGAAGCCCGACGCGCGGGCTATGGCGATGACGCCAAACGCCTGGCCGACTCGGTACTAGATGATGATCCCACCAACACCTATGCGCACGGGTTTCTCTCAGTTTGGCATATTGAAGTCAGACGTCGCGGCGGGGCAATTGGTGCTTCGATCATGGGCGCCTCGGTCAAAAAGGCACGCCGCCACTACGAGGTAGCGATTGAACTATCCCCGGACGATGCCTCCGTGCATTGGCAATATGCGCGCGCCCTAACGGCCTTGAACGCGAAAAAATACCGGACCGACATCGATGCAGCGCTAGCCCGCGCGCTCGCGTGCGGCGCAGAAACGAGTCTGGAGCATGTCATGCAAGACCGCGCACGGGATTTGAAATCGGTATTGGAGACGGAAAAGCGCGCGACGGCTGAATTGCTCGCCGCGCGCATGCTTTAGCTCTATTCAGCGGCGACCGCTTCCAGAGCTTTGCTTTCTTCGAGAAATTTTTCCGCTTCGAGCGCGGCCATACAGCCCATGCCCGCCGCGGTAACGGCCTGCCGATAGGTTTCGTCGGTGACATCGCCCGCAGCAAATACGCCGGGAATGTTGGTCGCCGTCGAATCCGGCGCCGTGATCAGATAGCCATTATCATGCATGTCGAGCTTGCCGACAAACAATTCCGTCGCAGGGGCGTGCCCAATGGCGATAAAAACGCCATGGACGGGGACATCCTCGACCTCGTTCGTATCGACATTTTTCAGACGTGCAGCAGTCACACCGAGCGGTGTCTCATCCCCGACAATTTCGTCGAGCACTGTGTTCCAGCGGACTTCGATTTTCGGATGATTCAGCAAGCGATGCTGCAGGATTTTTTCAGCCCGCAAACTGTCGCGGCGATGGACCAGAATGACCTTGTCCGCGAAATTGGTCAGGAACAGCGCTTCCTCGACGGCGGTATTGCCACCACCGACCACGACCACATCCTTGCCGCGATAGAAGAAGCCATCGCAGGTTGCGCATGCCGATACGCCGAACCCCTGGAATTTCGTCTCGCTGGGCAGGCCAAGCCATTTCGCTTGAGCACCGGTGGAGATGACAATGGAGTCGGCGGTGTAAACCGTGCCGCTATCGCCGACCGCCGTGAATGGGCGACGGTTAAAGTCGACGGACGTGATATGATCCTCTGCGAGGTTAGCGCCCATTTTCAAGGCGTGCTCTTTCATCTTTTCCATCAGTTCGGGGCCCTGAATTTCGGCAAATCCAGGATAGTTCTCGACCTCTGTGGTAATGGTCAGTTGTCCACCAGGTTGCGAACCGGCAACGACGAGCGTGTCGCGCATGGCCCGCGCGGCATAGACCGCGGCGGTCCAGCCCGCAGGGCCTGAACCGATGATCAAAATCTCCGCATGACGCGTGGATTGCGCTGTATCCGCCATTTGCATCTCCATGAGCCCAAACCCGGGCGAGAATCATTTCAGCGCTGGTTATGGGGATTCGCAGGCCGAGAATAAAGGGGGTAAACGCCTCACAGCAGCGTGAAGCCACACTAAATCAAACGCTTTCCACACCCATTTCCCAAGCCCAGACACCCTCGCACCCGCGCCACATGGCATAGGTCACCGGTCCAGTCAGGGAGGCTGTTTCCATCAATCGGCGCGCCCAGTCATCGCCGGGCGCCATCGTCGCGGAGTGAATGCCCCACAATAATTGCGCCTGGCGCAATCGTTTCTGGTCGAGCGACCCATATAGAATCGGTTGTTTGCCCCGGACACGGGAGAATTGCGCCAGGCGGAAAATATCGCCCGTGCGCAAAGCCAGTGGCGTGTCATTGCGCTCGGCAACCTCCATGACAGCATTGGCCGTAGTGTCGACATCGTCATGCGCTTCGCCCCCGCCATCATACTGAACCAGCGCCTGGCGATAATCATCAGCCTTTTCGACGGCACGAATGATCCGGTTCATGATCGCAACCGCGGTCGCCGGATGTCGTCCCACTGCCGTTTCAGCCGATAACATGACCGCATCGACGCCTTGATAGACCGCTGTTGCAACATCGCTGGCTTCGGCCCGCGTCGGTGCTGCATTCTCGACCATGCTTTCCAGCATTTGCGTGGCTACGATGACCGGCTTGCCGGCGTTACGGGCGACCCGGACAATCTTGCGCTGGATCAGCGGCACTTCTTCCGGCGGGAATTCTACGCCGAGATCACCGCGCGCGATCATCACGGCGTCTGTGGCATCAATAATACCATCCAGGTTATCGATCGCGGCCGGCTTTTCGAGCTTTGCGACAATCATCGCCTGATCACCAATCAGGCCGCGCGCTTCTTCGATATCGGCAACGGTCTGAACGAAGGAAAGCGCAATGATATCCACACCCATGTCCAGCGCGAAGGCGAGGTCGCTGCGATCTTTTTCCGACAATGCGGGAACGGGCAGCGCCTTGCCACGGACGGTGAACCCCTTGCGATCTTTCAACACACCTGGCAGCTCAGATCGAACACGCGGTGTCTCACCCGCTTCGAGCACCGTAAAAATGAGCAGACCATCATCGGCGAGGATTGTATCGCCGGGCTCGAGCACAGACAGGATTTCAGCACGCGGCACCGGAATGGTTTTCGCGGCGTCGGTATCATCGCCCACGACCAGATCATACTCGCCGCGCATCTCAAGCTGCAGCGCGCCATCCGGAAACTTGCCAACGCGAATTTTCGGGCCCTGCATATCTGCGAGTACCGCCAGCGGACGCCCCAGCAGGTCCTCCGTCTGGCGAATGAAATCATAAGTCTGCTTATGCTTTTCTTGTTCGCCATGACTGAAATTCAGACGAAACACATCGACGCCCGCTTCCGCCAGGAGACGGATCGTGCCAGGCGCCGAACTGCCGGGTCCAAGCGTCGCAACGATTTTCGCGCTTCGCCCTCTCAACCCTGCGGCCATTCTGCTCATGTCTAGATACCCTTACCGAGGTCTGCTGCTTCGCGCACTTTGGCTTCGATTC
>JBCBDI010000221.1:0-4229 GCA_038529885.1 Pseudomonadota bacterium | reverse complement strand
AGGGCGCATACAAAGTCACGCGTGAATTGCTGCAAGAGTTTGGTGCGCGCCGCGTCGTCGACACACCGATCACCGAGCATGGCTTTGCTGGACTTGGCGTTGGCGCTGCCTTTGGCGGTCTGCGCCCGATCGTCGAGTTCATGACCTTCAACTTCGCCATGCAGGCGATTGACCACATCATCAACTCCGCGGCCAAGACGCTCTACATGTCAGGCGGACAAATGGGCTGTCCGATCGTTTTCCGCGGTCCGAACGCTGCGGCGGCTCGTGTTGGCGCTCAGCACAGCCAAGACTATGCCGCTTGGTATGGTCACGTGCCGGGCTTGAAAGTCGTGGCACCTTGGGATGCGGCCTCTGCGAAAGCACTATTGAAGTCTGCGATCCGCGACCCGAACCCGGTCGTCTTCCTTGAGCATGAATTGCTCTACGGTCTCGAATTTGATGTCCCGGACATTGAAGACTACACGCTGCCCATCGGCAAAGCGGCGGTCATTCGCGAGGGCACGGATGTCACCCTGGTTGGCTATTCGCGCTGCACAGGCTTTGCCATGGAAGCGGCCGAGCTGCTCGCCGCAGACGGCATCTCTGCCGAGGTCATTGACCTGCGCTCAATTCGTCCGCTTGATTTGGATACGATTGTTGAGAGCGTGAAGAAAACCAATCGCTTGGTCACGGCTGAAGAAGGCTGGAAACATATGGGCGTCGGCGGCGAGATCGCAGCTGGCGTGACAGAGCACGCGTTTGATTATCTCGATGCACCGCCGCTGCGGGTCACACAAAAAGACGTGCCACTGCCTTATGCGGGCAATCTCGAAGCGATGAGCCTGCCAAATGCGGCAGACATTGTCGCCGCCGCGAAAGCTGTCTGTGAGGGGATGTAGTCATGGCTATTAACATCACCATGCCCGCCCTCAGCCCGACCATGGAAGAGGGCACGCTCTCCAAGTGGAATGTGAAGCCTGGCGACTCCGTTGAAGCGGGCGATGTCATTGCTGAGATCGAAACCGACAAAGCGACGATGGAAGTCGAAGCGGTCGATGAAGGCACCGTCGCGCAGATCCTGGTCGATGAAGGCACTGAAGGCGTGAAGGTCAATGCGATCATCGCGGTCCTCGCAGAAGAGGGCGAGGATGCGAAGGACATTTCCGTTGCTCCGGCCTCTGCGCCGGAGCCTCAGGCCGCAAAATCCGAGCCCGCCAAGCAAGAGACCCCGGATCAAGTCCGGGGCAACGGTTCTGCAGCTCCGGCCCCTGCGCCCGCGCCAGCGCCGGCGAAACAAGTCGCCTCAACCCCGGTTGCCATGCCGTCTGCCAATGCTGGCGGCGAGCGCATTAAGGCGAGCCCGCTCGCGCGTCGGATCGCGGCGCTGAAAGGCATCGACCTCTCTGCGCTGAAAGGCAAAGGCTCAGGCCCCCACGGCCGGATCGTCAAGAAAGATGTCGAGAATGCTCAGCCGGGCGCGGCACCATCCGCACCTGCAAGCGGCGGCGCGCCGGCCTCTCCAGATGGCCTGATCTTGCCACAGATTTTGGACGACCGCGTCTACGCGCCAGACAGCTATCGCTTGGAGCCGCTGGACGGGATGCGCAAGACGGTGGCGAAGCGCCTGACGCAAAGCTTCATGCAGATCCCGCACTTCCCGCTCAATGTCGACATCGCGCTCGACAAATTGCTGGCCGCGCGCAAGGGCATCAATGAAGCCGCGCCTGAAGGCGTGAAAATCTCGGTCAATGATCTCCTGATCAAGGCGTCCGCTATGGCGCTGATGGAAGAGCCAGATTGCAACGCGTCTTATAGCGACAATGGCATTGCCTATCACAATGGCGCACACATCTCAGTTGCCGTGGCGATCGATGGCGGCTTGATTACGCCCGTGGTGCGCGATGCTCAGAACAAAGGTCTGGCTGAAATTTCGGCAGAGATGAAAGACCTCGCGACCCGCGCGCGCGAGCGCAAGCTCAAGCCGCAAGAATATATGGGCGGCACTTTCTCGATCTCGAACCTTGGCATGTTTGGCGTCAAATCCTTTGCCTCCATCATCAACCCACCTGAGGGCATGATCATGTCCGTCGGTGCAGGCGAGAAACGCGCAGTGGTCGGCGAAGATGGCGCGATCAAAGCCGCGACTGTGATGAGCGTGACGCTGACCTGCGATCACCGTGTTATCGGTGGTGCGGAGGGGGCTAAATGGCTGCAGGCCTTTAAGCGTTTCGTCGAAACGCCGGAAAGCATGTTGCTATAGAGACGCCTGGTCCATGTTCGAGCTCAAATGGCCAAATGTTGAAATGACGACAGCGTTGAGCGCTGTTGTTGTGGGCGTCGCAGCACTGATCGTTGCTGTCGACCAGTCTAGCATTGCACGCGAGCAAGCAGAGCTGATGGAGCGCACAGTTCAAGCGTCGGTTTGGCCGATGGTGCAATTTGACTTTGAAGCGGACCAAGACATTCGAAACGCCCGCGCGACACTCTCCTTGCGCAATTCCGGCGTGGGGCCTGCCATCATTCGGGGCATTGAGATCAAGAAAGACGGCATTCCACTCGATGATGTCGAAGCATATTTGCTGCGCAATTTGGATGTCACTCAAGGCATGCGCTTTGACCTCGATGTGACGCCTGGCACCGGGCGCGTGATCTCAGCTGGGGAAGTGGTCGCGATCGGTGATGCGCAATGGGAGCTTGCGGTCGGGCAAATTCCGTCCGGAATGCGCACCGCGATTGATGCCTATTTCGACGAGTTGGGCGCCATCGATGGCGCGATTTGCTTTTGCTCCGTGTTGGATCAATGCTGGCTCAACCGGTCCACAGACTACGCCAATCCGGAACCGGTTGAGGCGTGCACAGATATGAATTTTGGCGAGTTTTAGAGGGTAACAAAGATGGCTGATTTTGACCTGATCGTAATTGGCTCTGGCCCGGGGGGATATGTATCCGCCATTCGCGCCAGCCAGCTTGGTATGAAGACCGCAATTGTGGAGCGCGAAAGCTTAGGCGGCATCTGTCTCAATTGGGGTTGCATTCCGACCAAAGCTTTGTTGCGCTCTGCTGAGGTTCTGCACCTGGCCAAGACGGCGTCCGCTTACGGTCTGAAAGTCGACAAGGCGGACTTCGATTTGGAGGGTGTGGTCAAGCGCTCCCGCGGTGTCGCCGCGCAGCTTTCTGGTGGTGTGAAGCACCTAATGAAGAAGAATAAGATCACCGTCATCGAAGGCACAGCGCGTCTAGAGAAGGGCGCTGAAGCACCGAAAGTCGTGGTCAAAGATGCCAAAGGCAAGGAGAGCCCTTACACGGCGAAACACGTCATGCTGGCGACCGGCGCGCGGGCGCGTGCCATTCCGCAAGCTGGGCTCGAGCCGGACGGCAAATTGGTTTGGACGTATCGCGAAGCCATGGTGCCTGATGTGACGCCGAAGCGCCTCTTGGTCATAGGCTCTGGCGCTATTGGGATTGAGTTTGCGAGCTTCTACAATGAGCTCGGCTCAGAAGTGACGGTGGTCGAAGCGGTGGACCGTATCCTGCCTGCTGAAGATGCGGAAATCTCAGCCTTCGCGCACAAATCATTTGAGAAGCAGGGCTTGACGCTCAAAACCGGCGCGCAGGTCAAAGGTCTGACCAAGGGCAAAAACAGCGTCACGGCCGAAGTTGTCACGGGCGACAAGACCGAAAAAATCGAAGTTGACCGTGTGATCCTGGCGATTGGCATTGTTGCGAATTCAGAAGGTCTTGGCCTGGAAGAGCTCGGCGTCAAAATCGATCGCACGCATGTCGTCGTAGATGGATTTGGCCGCACCGGAGTCAAAGGTCTTTACGCGATTGGTGACCTCACAGGCGGCCCTTGGCTCGCCCATAAAGCAAGCCATGAAGGTGTCATCTGCGTTGAGAAGATTGCCGGAAAAATTGATGACGCCCACCCGTTCGACAATTGGAACGTGCCAGGCTGTACATATAGCCACCCACAGGTTGCGAGTGTCGGGCTGACCGAAGCCGACGCCAAGAAGACCGGTAAGAAGCTGAAAGTCGGCAAGTTCCCGTTCATCGGCAATGGCAAAGCAATTGCGCTTGGTGAACCTGAGGGCTTGGTCAAAACCATCTTTGATGCGGAGACGGGCGAGCTGCTCGGCGCGCATATGGTGGGCGCCGAAGTCACCGAGCTGATCCAGGGCTATGTGGTTGGCCGCCAGTTGGAAACCACGGAGGAGGATCTGATGGAGACCGTCTTCCCGCACCCGACC
>JBCBDI010000220.1:0-4258 GCA_038529885.1 Pseudomonadota bacterium | reverse complement strand
AGGAATACCACATGCTCCCCAACTCATCTGGACTTCGATTCGGATTAGATCCTGAGATCGAAGAGAGGCAAGCCATGATCGCGCGCTGGGCCAGTGACCGGCTCGCACCACGCGCCGAAGAGATTGACGCGAAGAATGAATTCCCGCGCGATCTTTGGCCTGAAATGGGCGAACTTGGCCTTTTGGGTATTACCGCAGACGAGGAGTATGGCGGCACAGGCCTTGGCTATCTTGCCCACTCTGTCGCCATGGAAGAAGTCTCTCGCGCATCCGGGTCTGTCGGGCTGTCGTATGGCGCGCACTCAAATCTTTGCGTGAACCAGATCAATCTCAACGGCACCAAAGACCAAAAGGCGCGCTATTTGCCCAAACTCTGTTCCGGTGAGCATCTGGGTGCGCTCGCCATGTCAGAGCCTGGCTCTGGATCAGACGTCGTCTCGATGCGGCTGCGGGCTGAGAAGAAAGGCGACCGTTATGTCCTCAACGGGAACAAGATGTGGATTACCAATGGCCCCGGCGCTGACACGCTGGTGGTCTATGCAAAAACAGACCCGGAAAAGAACTCACGCGGCATCACGGCCTTCCTGATCGAGAAAGACTTTAAAGGCTTCTCTACGGCGCAGAAGCTCGACAAGCTTGGCATGCGGGGCTCCGATACGTGCGAGCTCATCTTCGAGGATTGCGAAGTGCCGGAAGAGAACGTGCTCGGCCTGGAAAATGACGGCGTGCGGGTCCTCATGTCAGGTCTCGATTATGAGCGCACGGTCCTCGCCGCCGGTTCCATCGGGATCATGCAAGCGGCGATGGACGTCGTTATGCCATACATCCATGAACGCAAGCAGTTCGGCCAGTCGATCGGTGAGTTCCAGCTTGTGCAGGGTAAGATCGCGGACATGTACACGACGATGAATGCGAGCCGCGCCTATGTTTACGCTGTGGCGGCCGCCTGCGATCGCGGCGAAACCACACGCGAAGATGCTGCGGGGTGCATCCTCTTCGCCGCTGAGAAAGCCACGCAAGTCGCGCTCGATGCGATCCAATTGCTTGGCGGCAATGGTTATGTGAACGAGTATCCAACCGGACGCCTGTTGCGCGATGCCAAACTTTATGAGATTGGCGCCGGCACATCAGAGATCCGCCGCATGCTGATCGGGCGCGAACTCTTCAGTAAGAGCGGATAGACCATGACCCATACATTCCAGCCCGTGAAACGGGTCCCGCTTTACATGAAAGTTTATCAGGCGATTGAGGCTGACATCCTCGCCAATCGATTGCCGGAGGATACGACCCTGCCAACCGAGACGGAGCTCAGCGAACAGTTGGGCGTCACGCGCTCAAGCGTGCGAGAAGGCATTCGGTTGCTCGAACAAGCTGGGCTAGTCGGCCGCGGCGCCGGAAAACGGCTCGTCGTGAAACGGCCTCAAGCGGGCGATGTCGCGGCAGCGGCAAGCAAAGGCCTCGTCCATGGCGGGGTCACGTTCCGCGAAGTCTGGCAGGCTTTGTCGACATTCTATCCAGGTGCGGCTGCCGTTGCCGCCGAAGGCTTTTCGGCCAGCAGCACGCAAACGCTGCGCGAAATCTCCGATAAGCTCGGCGCACTCGATAAGAGTGATCATGACGAGATTGTTCGCGCCGCCTTTGATTTCTTCCAATCCCTCGCGAATGGGCTCAACAATCGTGTGCTTCTGACCATGCTGCAATCGCTCAATTTATTGATCGAAGCGAGCCTGGCGCGTGTGATTGAAAAAACGCCGATCGCCAAAGACCGGATCCACAAAGCCCAAAGCGAAATCGTCAGCGCGATCGAAAACAAAGACCGCGCTGCGGCTCTGAATTGGATGTCGAAACATATTGACGATTTGAAGCGGGGCTATGACGTGGCTGGGATCGATCTCTCAGAACCGGTCTATTAAGCGCTACTCCCACTCAATCGTTCCGGGCGGCTTGGACGTGATGTCGTAGACCACCCGATTGACGCCTTTCACCTCATTGATGATGCGCGTGGCGACACGGCCGAGGAAGTCATGCTCGAATGGGAAATAGTCCGCCGTCATACCATCGGTTGAGGTCACAGCGCGCAGCGCAAGGACATTCTCATAGGTCCGCTCATCGCCCATGACACCAACTGTGTTGACCGGTAGGAGCACCGCAAAGGCCTGCCAGATCTGATCATAGAGCCCGCCATTGCGCAGCTCTTCGAGATAGATGGCGTCTGCTTTGCGCAGCGTATCGGCCTTGTCACGCGTAATCTCGCCTGGGATGCGGATCGCCAAGCCCGGTCCGGGGAAAGGATGCCGTCCGATAAACGCTTCCGGTAGCCCAAGCTCTCGGCCGAGTGCCCGAACTTCGTCTTTGAAGAGGTCCCGCAACGGTTCCACCAGCTGCATATTCATGCGCTCTGGTAATCCGCCGACATTGTGGTGGCTTTTGATCGTGACCGATGGCCCGCCAATCGCGCTGACGCTTTCGATGACATCCGGATAGAGCGTACCTTGGGCGAGGAAATCGGCGCCGCCAATCTTTTTGGCTTCTTCTTCAAAGACATCGATGAAAAGCTTCCCGATAATCTTGCGCTTGCGCTCCGGATCGCTGACACCCGCGAGTTCGCCGAGGAAGAGACCCGAAGCATCCACGTGCACGAGCGGGATATTATAGTGCTCGCGGAACAGGTTCACGACTTGCTCGCTCTCATTCATCCGCATGAGACCGTGATCAACATAGACGCAGGTCAACTGGCTGCCGATCGCTTCATGGATCAGGACTGCCGCAACGGAGCTATCAACACCGCCTGAGAGGCCGCAAATGACGCGTCCATCGCCGACTTGATTCCGAATTTTCTCGATCGCTTCCTCGCGATAGGCCGCCATGGTCCAGTCGCCTTTGAGCCCGGCAATGCCATGGGTAAAGTTTCGAAGGATCTTGGCGCCGTGCAATGTGTGCACGACTTCGACATGGAATTGCGTCGCATAGAATTTGCGATCTGGATCCGCGATCGCAGCCACTGGCGCACCCGGGGATTTGGCGATCACTTTGAAGCCGGGCGCCATTTCGGCGACATGGTCGCCATGGCTCATCCAGACTTGCTCTTCTTCGCCGCCTTCGAACAGACCGTCCAAAAGTGGATCTTCGGAGGTTTTCTCGATGAAAGCGCGGCCAAACTCGCGGCTCGTTCCACTTTCAACCCGTCCGCCAAGCTGCTCCATCATGACTTGCTGGCCATAACAAATGCCAAGCACCGGGACGTCTAAGTCAAAGACCACATCGGGAACTCGCGGGCTGTCGTCCCAAGTCACGCTCGCCGGTCCGCCAGAGAGGATAACCGCCTGCGGGTCATAGACCGAGAGGAAGGCGTCATCGACCTTATTGAACGGATGAATTTCGCAATAAACACCGCTTTCTCGGAGGCGTCGGGCGATGAGTTGGGTGACCTGACTTCCAAAGTCGATGATCAGCGCGCGTTCGTGTTTCTGTTCAGCCATGTCGCCCTTTAGCTGAGTCCCGCCCGGGCCTCAACGGGGCAAATCAGGATTGGAAAGGTGAGTCCGACCGGCGACGTCCAAACAGACCGCCACCATCCTGGACGAGCGGGGTTGCGGCTTTCCGCGTGCCGCCAAAATTTGCGGGTTTTGAGGTCGATTTTTTCTGAGCGCGCGGGGTCGCAGCGACGGCACGGGGACGCTCCGCCTTTGGCGTCTGACGCGGCTCGCGATGGGCGGTGACTGGCGCCGCTGCTGGCGCGGGCAGGTCTGCCTGAGGGGTGTCCTGCGGGACGTGCCCGGTTTTGTAAGCATGCATGATTTGAATGAGCTTTTGTGGCTTCATCCCAACCGCCGGAATGGAATGCGTGCCGCCCGCCAAAAGCTTGGCCGCTTTGCCCATCATTGTGCCCTGCTTATCCACATGCGTGAACGCCACCATATTGGCTGCTGTAACAACTCCAGACTTCACTTTTTGAATTCGAAAGTCGTCAATATCACTCCAAGCATAGGTCTTCTCAGAGAACCAATTGCGGATCGTGATCCCATCCTTGGTGAGCGTCAAACGCTGCAAAACGCCAGCGCCAGTGAGCACAAAAACCAGCGCGATCAGCATCCCGAACGGGGGAATGAAGAAGAATATCCCCGCTGCACCGACAAACCATTTCCAGTTTGTTGGGGTTAAAACCGTGACACCATTTTGCGTGCTGATCGCCATAACACCCTCTCTTATTGGAGATTGGCGTAACGGATCGAGCTAAATTTGAGGCAAAACCGAGCAC
>JBCBDI010000219.1:0-4280 GCA_038529885.1 Pseudomonadota bacterium | reverse complement strand
GTCACAATTGCCAAACCCGCTTGGCTCGAAGCCGATCTCGCCGCTATGGAACAATCATGACTGACCGCGTCCCATGCGCTTGGGCCCCGATGGATGATCCGCTCTACCGCGCCTATCATGATGAAGAATGGGGTGTGCCGGAATATGATGGACGCGCGCTCTGGGAGAAGCTGCAGCTCGATGGCATGCAGGCTGGCCTCTCGTGGATCACGATCCTGCGCAAGCGCCACACCATGCGCGAAGAGTTCGATGAATTCGATCCTGAAAAGATCGCGCGCTGGGACCAGCCCCGGATCGACAAAGCTCTGACCAATCCCGGGATCATTCGCAGCCCAAAGAAGATCGAGGCCTGTATCGGCAACGCCAAGGCCTTCTTAGACGCGCATGATCGCGGCGAAGACTTCTCCGATTTTTGTTGGGACTTTGTCGATGGCAAACCGATTGTCAGCTATTTTGAAAACTATCGCGATGGCCCCACCAAGACGGACATATCCGAAGCCTGCTCGAAAGCGCTCAAGAAACGCGGCCATAAATTTGTTGGCCCGACCATTGTTTATGCCTGGATGCAGGCGTGCGGGCTTTACAATGATCATGAAGTCGGCTGCCCTCGACACAAAGAAGTACAGGACCTCGCTCGATGAAACAGTTACGCCTCTTTCCCGCACTCTTGATCCTAGGGACCATGGGAGCCTGTGTCTCCAATACCGAGTTTGATCGCGACCAGGCTTATGAGAAATGCGAATCCATTTCGCAGAGCACAAGCCGCGACCGCTGTATCGCGGACGCCATTCGCGAAGCCGAGCGCGAACGTGCTCGCGATGCGGCGCGCCAATCTCAACTCGAAGAGAATGCCGAACGCCGCGAACTCGGACGCGAAATAGCGGGTGCGGAACAAGACTAATGCGCCGCGCGCTCCTTATCCTCTCGCTCTGCACGCTGGTGGCGAGCTGTGCGATTGGCCAAGACCTTTATGATGAGCGAAGCGTTGATGAGTGCCGAGACTTGCCGACGCCAAATGAACGCATCGATTGCGAGCGATCCGCGCGTGACGCGGCGTCTGGGCTTTCTTTGTCTCAAAAGTGACTCATAAGGTCGACGGGCGCGACGCACCGGACTAAAACAGTCCCACACTGTAATAAAGCGTCCGCCAGGACGTATGAGGGCATATATGATCACCCCCGTCATTTCGGCCACTGGCCTTTGGACACCATCTGAATCTGTTTCCAATGAAGAGCTCGTTGAGAGCTTCAATGCCTGGGCCGACAAATGGAACGCCGAACATGCCGCAGAGATCGAAGCGGGCACGGTCGAGCCTAAGACCCATTCCAATGTCGAGTTCATCGAAAAAGCGTCTGGGATCAAATCGCGATATGTGGTCAATAAGTCAGGCGTGATCGATCCAAACATTATGCGCCCCGACATTCCTGAGCGCCCGAATGATCAGATTTCTGTGCTTGCGGAAATCGCCGTCAACGCCGCGCGCCAGGCGCTTGAAGCGGCGGGCCGGAATCCGAAAGATGTCGACGCCGTTCTTTGCGCTGCGTCGAATATGCAGCGCGGCTATCCGGCAATGGCAGTGGAAATCCAAGACGCGCTCGGCATTGAAGGGTTCGGCTTTGACATGAATGTCGCTTGCTCGTCGGCGACTTTTGGCATTCAGACCGGCGCGGATTTTGTCCGCTCCGGCAGCGCCAAATCTGTCCTGATGGTCAATCCAGAGATTTGCTCCGGCCACTTGAACTTCACCGATCGCGACAGCCATTTCATTTTCGGCGACGTGGCAACCGCCGTCCTAATCGAAGCCGAAGACGTGGCGCCGGCCAAGCATTGGAAAATCCTTGGCACGCATTTGAAGACGCAATTCTCAAACAATATCCGCAACAATTTTGGCTTCCTCAATCGCTGCGCGCCGGATGGCGTGGGCGCGGAGGACAAGCTGTTTGTGCAAGAAGGCCGCAAAGTCTTCAAAGAAGTCGTGCCTATGGTCGCCAAGATGATCATCGCTGAGCTGGAACGCCTTGAGCTGGAGGCTCCGGCTTTGCGCCGCATGTGGCTGCACCAAGCCAATGCCAATATGAACCGTCTCATCGCCTCGAAAGTCCTTGGCCGCGAGGCAACAGCCGATGAGAGCCCAACCGTGCTCGACACATATGCGAATACAAGCTCCGCCGGTTCGATCATCGCCTTCCACAAGCACCAGGACGATATGGCCGCAGGCGATAAAGGCCTGATCTGTTCCTTCGGCGCGGGCTATTCTGCGGGCACTGTTTTTGTCGAGAAAGCCGCTTAGACGATTAATTCGTCTTCGTCCGATCTCTCGGTTTCAGGTGGCTTCGCGGTGTAAAGCAGGAGCAGCGAGACCAATGCGATACTGGTGCCCTGGGAGGAAAACAGCTCCAGCATGAGCGCAAAGAACCAGGCGGGAAGGTTCTGAGCGGGAAGAGTGAGTGCGCTCCCCTCCACCGCCTGGCGCAGGTCGGCTCGCGCTCCTGCAATCTTTTGTTCAAGCGCTGCTCGCCGCCGCGCTTGACCGAGTTCATTCTGCGCATCGCGATAAGGTTTTTGATGGGTCCGCCCCACCGCCTCGACCCCAGCAAGATAGGCTTCTAAGCCTTCGATTGACCGCGTTTCGGGAGGAATGGCCGCAAGCTGGCGGGACCAATCTTCGATCTCGCTTTGGCGCAGCGCTCGGACTTGCTCAGCATTGCTCCAGCTGGCGTGTTGGCCTTGCGCATTATTGACCATGAACAGGGTCGTTCCGGCAATGCTCGTCCCTGCCCCTGCGAGGGCAAAGACGAGCGCGCGCACGGCTTCTCCGCGGCGTTGACCGGAGAGATGCCACCAGAAAAAGGTGAACCCTCCAAAAGAGCAGACCGACGCGATCACTCCGCTCCATCCCCAAACCCGGGCTTGCACAGGATCACTCACGCCAGCGCTAAAGGCCTGGAAATTGGCAAAGCCTGACAGCCCGGCAGCCGCGAGGCCCGCGCCCAAGAAAATCAAAGCCAGCAGCGTGATGATAATCCGTTCGCCCCAATTCTTTTTCGGCTTTGGCGCTCTCACGGGTTCAATCGTGGGCACTGGATCCGGCGCGGGAACATATTCGACCAGTTCGGCCTGCAGCGGCGCGGCAGGTTCCACCACTTGTGGCAGCCGCGGCTCAATCGGAATGATCTCAGCTTCAGAAAACGGCTCATGGTTCCAGTCGCCAGCTTCTGTCTTTTCGCGCAAATAGGCGAGCAGAGGCCCTTCGCTGCCACAGGCGTTGCAATGCACGCGTCCGCGCGCCAGGGACAGTTTGAGGCCGCCAATCGCACCGCAGCCAGGGCAATCCTCATGGGCAATGCCGCGATCATCAAACGCTTCTTCCAAGCCTGCATTCCGCAATGCCTGGTCCAACACATCAGATGTGGTCGATATCGCGCCCATTTCAGCCCTCGAAATACTCTACTTGATCATGATTTGTTCTCTTTATGTTTTTGCGACTGGCTCGTCAAGAAAAAGATCAGGTGGGGTCACCCAAGTTTAACTCGACGCTCATCCTCTTCGCGCATAAACGTCATATTATGACACGCCTTAGATCAAAGACTGCAGGCACCGGTAGTCGGCGACTTCACCGTCGGCGTTGGCGCCATAGCGATAGCCAAAAGCCAAGCCGGGACGATTTGCTGCAAGCCGCTGCCGATGAAGCCGAACTGACGGGGAAGAGCCTGACCGCCATTCGCAAGCACGTCCTCACTGTGCTCTTGGACTCCGAACGCCCGCTCACCGCTTATGAAGTCTTGGCCTCTTTGGAAGGCGTCGGCTCAATCTCTCCGCCAACCGCGTATCGCGCTTTGGACTTTCTCGTCGCGCTTGGCTTTGTGACGCGGATAGAGAGCCTCAACACCTATATGGCGCTGCAACTCGGTCCGAGTGACGTCCCGCTCGCCCTGTTTGTCTGCGAGAAATGCGGCTGCGCCCAAGAACTCGAAGCTACGGACTCGGTCAGTCGATTGATTGGCAGCGCCGATGCGGATGGGTTCGGCGTCCACAATGCCTCTTTAGAAGTGCGCGGGGATTGCCGCGGAAAGCTCGGCTGCTAGCTGCGATCGACCAGGACCGCCACGAAGAGCGCAGGTTCATCGCCTTCCACCGCCCATGCATGATTGGTCGCGCGTTGGACGACAACATCCCCCGGCCCGATCACGGCTTCTTCCTTATCGAGAATGAGGCGCACGCGCCCTTTCACCAAAATGATGGCATCAATCGTATGCGTGAGATGCATGGCCGGATGCTTG
>JBCBDI010000218.1:3378-4291 GCA_038529885.1 Pseudomonadota bacterium | reverse complement strand
TGAATGGGATCTTGGTCATGATCAGCCTCCTATCTTGGGGAAGCGATTGCTGTCACACCCATGACGACAACACAAACCATGATTTCTAAGCGATCGATCAGTCTTCCTGATCTATGATTTTCCAATTGTGCGCGACCGGTCCATGCCCGTGTCCGAGACCTGGGGCTTGCTTGATCGCTTCGTGCAAATAAAGGCGCGCAGCGTCGACCGCATCTGGCATCGCCTTGCCCTGAGCAACATGGGCAGCGCATGCGCTCGCCAAAGTGCAACCGGTCCCATGCGTGGAGCTTGTCTCGATCCGCTCGCTTTCGAAAATCCACTCGCCTTGTTCTGTTTGCAAGACGTCGACGACGACCCGCCCTGGAATATGCCCGCCTTTGATGAGCGCCCCTTTTGCGCCTTGCTCAAGCAAAGCTTCTGCGGCGCGGCGCTGTCCATTGACACCGTCTACGGCCTTGCCGGTCAGTACCTCGGCTTCAGGCGCGTTGGGCGTCACCAATGCCGCGCCCGGGATCATCAAAGAGGCGATAGCTGAGACCGCTTTCTCGTCGACTAGCGCATCCCCGGAGGTCGCGACCATAACAGGGTCGACGATAAATGGCGTTTCGCGAGCGTACGTGTCGAGGTTTTCAGCAACCTGCTCCACCAAAGGCGCTGAACCAAGCATGCCGGTCTTGATGGCATCCGCACCGATATCCTTTAGGCAGGCGATCATTTGGGCAGAGACAGCGTCTAGTGCGACTGGCCAGACGCCGTGGACCCCGGTCGTGTCTTGAGCGGTGATGGCAGTGATCGCTGTCATGGCGTAGCCGCCAAGCATGGTCACGGTCTTAATGTCGGCTTGGATGCCGGCCCCGCCGCCGCTATCGGAGCCCGCAACAATAAGAACCCGGCCAGATGGAGAGGGCTCTTC
>JBCBDI010000218.1:0-3368 GCA_038529885.1 Pseudomonadota bacterium | reverse complement strand
ATTCGATCGGGGACTCGCCCCAGCTGGGTGGAGGTGGGTCAACCGGTTCATTAAGATCAAACTCCACCCGGAACAGGCGCTCTGGGCGGCTCATTTGATAGGTGAAGGTCTCACCTGGATCGATTTCCACCCGCCAAGTATTTTGGGTTGAAACCTTAATGCCTTCTTGGATGAACAGTGCTTTGGTCTCTTCATCGGCCGGAAAATTCTGACACCGCGCCGCGCCGGTATCATCGCTATCACCGCCATATTGAGTGACAACGTCCTCGCTTCCGTCTTCGTGGCGATGATCATGTTTCAGCCGAATGCCGTCGACGGTGCGCGTGATTTGCCAGGTGCGAGACCGGTTCTCGCCGACCGCAAAAGGAATGTCGATCTGGGAGCCCTGACACCGTGCTGGTCCCATGATCATGACGGCTTTTTTAAAATGCGCATCGACTTCGTCTTCGCTCACCAGTTTGCCTTTATAGGCTTCGCCATTGCAAAGAGCTGTCAAACGCTCAAAAAACAGCGCCTCCGGGTCCGGCACGATCGGATCGCTGCAGGCCGTGGCAGCGAGGGTCGCGGCAATTACGGCCCAACGCATCGTTAGAATTTCACCGCGCCGGAGCGCAGCGTTTCGTGAGCGTCTGGGGTCAGCGGTTCGTATTTGCCGCTTTCTGGGTCGAAATACCAAATCGGTTCGCTAACCGTATTTGGGTCAAAGCCTTCTTTGACGAGCTCAACTTTGCGGTACTTGAAGGTGCCGGTCGTCTCGGCCTCTTGCTGCTCGCGAATGAAAAGCGGGATTGCGTATTTTGGTAGATGCTCGCTGAGCCAAGTATAAAGGCCATCATAATCGACAGCGCCATCGGTGGTGATGGCCGCCATGCCTGCGCGGCCGTCCGTGCCAGGGACGCTCACGCCATACACATTCGCTGTGGCAATGCCGGGGGCGCGCGCGACGAACTCAGCCACTTCATTGGTCGAGACATTCTCGCCTTTCCAGCGGAACGTGTCGCCGATCCGGTCGACGAAATAGATATAGCCTTCTTCGTCCTTTTTCATCAGATCGCCGGTGCGGAACCACATGTCGCCTGTCTCGAAGACATCGCGCAGGATCTTTTTCTGCGTCGCGGAATCGTCATTATAGCCTTCAAAGCGGGTTCGAACGTCATCGCCCACTTTGCCAAGCGCTTCGCCAGGTTCATTCGGGTCTGTCTTGATACAGAACCCGTCTTCCCCGCGCACAGGCTCCTCTTCGACCACGTCAAATTTGACGAATGCGACATGGCCAAACGTGCCTTTTTCGAGATAGCTCGGGATCCGCCCGACCGCGCCGACTTTGCCATCAAAGCCGAGGAAGCTGACATTGCCTTCGGTTGAGCCGTAAAACTCGCAGACATAAGGGATGTTGAAACGGGTTAGGAACTCTTCCCAAATGTCTGGACGCAGGCCGTTGCCGAACCCGGTTCGGATCTTGTGTGCGCGCTCCTTTGGGTGAGGCGGCGAATTCACCAGATACCGGCAAAGCTCGCCAATATAAACAATCGACGTGACCTCATGCTCAGCCGCGTCATCCCAAAAGGCAGAGGCAGAGAAACGCTTGCGCAAGACGATGCAAGCGCCCGTCATCAACGCCTGGCCGACGCCGCAAAGCCCGCCCGTGCCGTGATAGAGCGGAAGGGTGATATAGACCCGGTCCCGCGCTGTGGTTTTGCAGGGCGCAATAAAGGACCGCATCATGCCTTGCGTACGCGCTTGAGTGAGGCGTGCTGCCTTTGGCAGTCCTGTGGTGCCGGACGTGTAGACATAGAGGCACATATCGGCGCCGCGCAATTTTGCCCGATGCTCGCGGCTCGGGCGTTCAGCGGACGCGGCCGCCATGGCGGCGACGAGGTCTTCGCCTTCTTGGCCCCCATAGGTCCAAATCTTGGGTTGGCCCTCAAACAGACCATTGGCGCTGCGGATCGCCTCGTCCTGATCCGCGCCGGTCACGATGAGTTTAGCGTTCGCGATGTTCACACAATGCGCGAGGGCTTTGTCGGTGAGGTTGTGATTGATCAGACCCACCACGACGCCGATTTTTGCTAAGCCATACCAGGCCGAGACATATTCAGGCCGGTTCTCCATGAAAAGCGCGACCGCATCACCAGCTTGCAAACCAAGTGACAGGCCCCAATTGGCGAACTTATTGGCGAGGGCATCCATTTCTGCATAGGTCGTCAGATTGCCTTCAAACCGCCAAGCGACACTGTTTGGATATTTATCGACCACGTCCTCAAAATCGTCAGCGACCAATTGTTCGGACTCAGGAGAAATCTCGCCAGTCCACTTTTTCATGCCTAAGAGGACACGCACCGTGGTGGCTTCGCGTTTGATCGTCTGAAAAATACCCATTTACCTCGCCTTGTGGTTGCCCGCCCCTCGTTTCTGATATGACACCTAGGTTGCGTATGGCGTCGTTTCCAGTATCTGGCTTAGCTGCTACACGCAGCGCATCAATAGTTTACGCGAGAGACACCCCGAGAAAATGTCAGATCCAGTTGGCGATTTACTACATCTCATGGATTTAGAGCGGCTTGAAGTCGACCTATTCCGTGGCCAAAGCCCTGAAAACGAAACCAATCAGCGCGTTTTTGGCGGGCAGGTGATCTCGCAGTCTTTGGTGGCCGCTTATCGCACCGTGGATACTGAGACCCGGACTTGCCATTCTTTGCACGCCTATTTCCTGCGCCCTGGCGACCCGTCCATTCCAATTATTTACGAAGTTGATCGTTCGCGGGATGGCGGCAGCTTCACCACACGGCGCGTTGTGGCCATCCAGCACGGCAAGCAGATCTTCAATATGGCCGTCTCGTTTCACAAAGTGGAAGACGGATGGCATCACCAGCACACAAAACCAGACGTGCCAGGCCCGGACCAGCTTGAGGATCGGATAGAATGGCGAAAGCAATTTGTGGAACGCCTACCTGAGGCGACGCGCGAGCAATTTATGCGGCCGCGCCCGATTGAGATCCGCGAGATTGATCCGCTTGACCCGTTAAAGCCCGAAAAAGTTAGCGATCGGCATCATATTTGGTTCCGGGTCAGCCGAGAGATCGATGAAAAGCCCTGGTTGCATCATTGTTTGATGGCCTATGCCTCGGATATGTCTTTGCTCGGCACCGGCAATCGCCCGCATGGCGTGTCATGGATGACAGGTGAGGTCATGATGGCGAGCCTTGATCACGCCATGTGGTTCCATGCGCCGATCAATTTTAGCGATTGGCATCTCTATACGATGGACAGTCCGTATGCGGGTGGGGCGCGCAGTTTCAATCGCGGCTCCATCTACACAACCGACGGCCAATTGGTGGCGAGCGTCGCGCAAGAAGGCCTTATGCGAC
>JBCBDI010000217.1:0-4361 GCA_038529885.1 Pseudomonadota bacterium | reverse complement strand
CTGGCAACACATTCTGCCTCAAAAGACCCGTCCGAACGGATCAAATGGCCTGTTGCCACGCTGATGGATATTGCCGATTTGCCCGCGGGCCTAAGCCGAACGTCAGATGCCGCGATTTGCATACGCCCGGTGCCGACCACCGTTACCGAATGGCTCGAAATGCTTGATCTGCGTGACTTGCCTGAAGGCCGCTTCATTCTTCAAGCAGGCAAGGTCGCCGAATGTGTCGAGGACCTGTTTGTTCAGGCCGGCAATGCGCCCTCTTCCGAACTCTCCTGGCTGTGCGAAGACCTATCCCGCCAAGCCGAGTGTCTCAGCGCGCCCGCGGGGGAAACGATCCTCCGCCTTCGGGTTGAGCGCATCACCAATAATGCCTGTTCGAAATTCCATGTCGACAATGTCGTCTCGCGCCTGATCTGCACTTATCGCGGTCCTGGCACCCAAGTCGCGTTTGCGGGAAGCGAAGCAAATGTGCTGACAGTACCAATGGGCATGCCGATTCTCTTGAAAGGAAAGCGTTGGTCGAGCGCGAGCCCGGTTCAGCTCCACCATCGCTCGCCGCCAATTGAAGGCACGGGAATTATTCGTCTCATGACCGTGCTGGAAGCCGTGACAGAGCAAGACTTGATACCGAACTATGACCGCGCGTATCACAATCTGAACAGCCTTTAATTAGACTCAATTTCAGGGGCATCTATTCGCTGTGGCGGAAGGATAGGCGAATGAAACTGCGGGCCATCGCATTGATTAGTTTTGCATTGAGCGCGTGCGGTCCTCCCGCGCCCGAACCGGTCACCGCAAGCGAAGACATCGCTGCCCCACCGCCTCTACCTGAAGGCGCAGAAACGGTCGTCTTCGAAGCTCCGAGCGTCGCCGATCCTCAGCCTGTTCAAACCGCCTCCGGGGCAGCTGACACGTCCGACACCGAAGCCGAAAAAACCGTCTATTGGGGCGTTAAAGAAGGCGAACCGCTTTCGATCCTGTGGGAAGACCTGATGCCAGAGGGCAGCGAAGAAGAGCTCATGCGCCAGTATGAAGAATTCTACGCCATGCTCGAGCAAAGATATGCAGCCAATACGACCACCCTTGCTGATGCCGATCCCTATGCAGGGATCGCTGAAGGCTCTGAATTCGATTTCATGCCGCAACTTGGGACGTTCGACACAGTCGAAGAGTTAGACGGCGAAGAGGTTCGCATCCCCGGCTATGTGGTCCCTTTTGATTTCGACTCAAAAGCGCGTCACACTGAGTTTCTCTTCGTGCCGTATATGGGCGCGTGCATTCACACGCCGCCGCCCCCTCCAAACCAAATCATTTTCATTCGCGCCGACCCGGCCGTCCGTATCGATGATATTTGGACGCCCTATTGGATCGAAGGCACGCTCAACACCGAGAAGACTGAAAACGATTTGGGAAATACGGCCTATGCGATGAGCATGAGCAAAATTGAGCCTTACCTCGCTCCTTAAATTCGTTACATTACTGAGTTACAAAACGCTCAGAATGGTCTCCTATGGACCAATCAAGAGCCGATGACTCGCGAAGGACTGCATAGCCATGACCCTGCCCCAACAGAACCGCCGCCAATTCCTCACCGCTACAGGCACAGCCTTTACCGCTTTGTTGGCCAGCGGCTGCGTGGCGCGTGGAACGGGCATACCCGGCGCAAGCACGCCTTTCACGGATTATGGCCCGCTCATGCCGGACCCAAATGGCCTGCTCGATTTGCCAGAGGGCTTTTCCTACCGGGTGATTTCAAGCCTCGGCGATCAAATGAGCGATGGCGGGACAGTCCCAGACAAAGCTGACGGCATGGGCTGTCTCGACCTTGGCAATGGTGAGATTGTTCTGGTTCGAAATCACGAGCTCATCCCGATTGATGATGCGGGCGGACCGATCGCGCACGGCTATGGCACTTTTAACGGTAACATTGCGCCAGGCGGGACAACCAGCATTGTGCTTGATGCGAACACGCTTGAGGTCAAACGCCAATTCCGTTCCCTTGGCGGCACGATCCGGAACTGTTCTGGCGGTGTGACCCCTTGGGGCAGCTGGTTGACCTGCGAAGAAGCCCCCACCGGCCCCGGACAGCCTTATGGAGACGGCCTCGCGGTCAATCATGGCTGGACTTTTGAAGTACCAGGAGACGCCGACGGTCTCGTCCCCGCCGAACCGATCCGCGCCATGGGCCGGTTCAATCACGAGGCTGCCTGCGTCGATCCGGTGACGGGCTATGTCTATCAGACCGAAGACCGCGATGATGGCGTGCTTTACCGCTATATCCCGAACGTCCCAGGCAAGCTCGCAGAGGGCGGCAAACTACAGGCCATGGTGATTGAAGGCCTGCAGGACACCCGCAATTGGGAGAGCCCTGATATGACGGTTCGCGGTACTTATATTGTGAGTTGGGTCGATCTCGACAATGTCGAAGCGCCAGAAGAAGACTTGCGCCTGCGCGCTGCGGCCAAAGGCACCGCTGTCATCGCCCGCGGCGAAGGCATTCATATGGGCGAGGATGATCTTTACTTCTGCTCGACCAGTGGCGGCGCTAAAAATCTTGGTCAAATCTTCCGTCTCGTGCCGGGGCGCGGCAAAGGCCCGGATCAGGTCGAGCTTTTCTTCGAGAGCGAGAGCAAAGAGCAGTTTGATTATGGCGATAATCTTTGCGTCGCCCCGAATGGCCACCTCATCGTCTGCGAAGACCAATATACCGACATTGTCGACAATCATTTGCGCGGGATCACGCCCGCCGGCGAAGTATATGATTTTGCACGCTTACAGATGCAGACCGAACTCGCGGGCGCTTGCTTCTCTCCAGATGGCAAATGGCTCTTCGTCAATGCCTATGCGCCAACCCGAACCCTCGCCATTCAAGGACCGTGGGCAGTCTAGGACG
This sequence comes from Pseudomonadota bacterium, assembly GCA_038529885.1. Taxonomy (GTDB): domain Bacteria; phylum Pseudomonadota; class Alphaproteobacteria; order Caulobacterales; family Hyphomonadaceae; genus Henriciella. The sequence goes on along the minus strand of JBCBDI010000217.1, from coordinate 1,465 downwards.
CGCTAACCGTCAATGCGCTTTAGCCCGGCCTTGAAGCGCTTCCAATTGTCGACGTAGCCTTGCGCCGATCCTTTGATCAGCATGACGTGCTCGTCTTTGATTTCCTTCACGACTTTTCCAGGCGCGCCCATCACCAGCGAATTGTCGGGAATGACTTTGCCCTCTGGAATGAGCGCATGGGCGCCAATGATGCAGTTTTTTCCGATGACGGCGCGATTGAGAACCGTAGCGCCAATCCCAATCAGGGATTCATCGCCAATGGTGCAGCCATGCAACATCACCATATGACCGATCGTGACATCTCTCCCAATCGTCAGCGGGCAGCCCGTATCGGTATGTAGAACGCTGCCATCTTGGACATTGGTATTCTCACCAATGGTGATGGGGTCATTGTCGCCGCGCACAACGCCATTGAACCATACGGACGCATTTTCGTGGAGAATCACATTGCCCATAACAGAGGCATTCTCCGCGACCCAATAATTTCCAGACTGCGGAAGAGTTGGGCAAACCCCGTCCAATTCATACAGCGCCATCCAAATCTCCCTTTTCTCGCAGCAATCGCAATTTTTCTCTGTCACAATCGGTTAACCCTATTAGGCTCTAATACAAGATAAGAGATTCGGGAGGCAAATTGCCGATGGTCCAAAGGCCATTATCTCAAACACCCCCGCCGGAGCTGGCAACGCCGCTAGCCTTGGAACGAATTGCTCTCCCAGACGATTCATCGACCGCCCTGCCTTTGGCACGGCGGTTTTTTTCTGCCCAACTTCAGTCCTAAAAGGAGATCCTCATGGGTAAACGCGCAGCAACGAAACGCCAGAAAGCTCAAGCCGCCTTCGACGCTTCGAACTTCTTTGAAAAAGGCGCTGCCCGTGAAACACAGTTATATGCCATCCCCGGCGGAGGCGAGAACTGGCACCCTGACGATGCAGATCATCCCAAACGGGCCGAACCGGCCCATGGCACGCGCAATCAGCGCTACCAAAAAACGGTCAAGCCGCGCTCGAAGAATCAAGCCGAGCTCCTAGACGCGCTCGAGGAAAAGTCTCTTGTCTGCGCCCTCGGCCCAGCGGGAACTGGCAAAACCTATCTCGCCATCTGCAAAGCCGTTGAGGCTCTGCAAAAAGGCAAAGTCGCACGGATTATCCTCTCTCGACCAGCGGTCGAAGCTGGCGAACAGATCGGCTTCTTGCCAGGCGCGATGGAAGACAAGCTCGCGCCTTATCTGCGCCCACTCTATGACGCGCTATCGGATCGCCTCAGCCCACAGCAATTGAAGCATATGATGGCCGAAGGTCTGATTGAGATCGCCCCGATTGGCTTCATGCGCGGGCGCACATTGAACAATGCCTTCGTGGTCATCGATGAAGCACAAAACTGTACGTATACGCAGATCAAGATGTTGCTGACCCGCCTCGGTTGGCACTCCACCATGGTGGTGACCGGAGACCCCGCTCAGAGT
>JBCBDI010000216.1:0-4362 GCA_038529885.1 Pseudomonadota bacterium | reverse complement strand
TTCCGCTGCGAACTGTTGTGACATATGCAGCGGAATAAAGGGGATACACAAGATGGCTGACGCCTCAAAATACGAAGATAACGTCAAAAAATACGCCAATGGCTACAACCAAGCGGCCGCAGAGAAAATTGTCGGACACCTCGGCATTGCTTTGCGCAATCGCGACAGTTCGCTGGTGTCTTGCTCAGACGATACTGAGCTCCAACGGGTGCGCGAAAAATGGTGCCGGGGGAAACTGTCTTTGGCGCACACCAATGATGAACTCGACGCAGCCATTGGCGCTGTTTGCGAGAAGCTCGCGCCCGAGGGGGGCAATAAATCGCGGGTGACGTTCTATTATTTGCTCGCTGAGCATTTCGGAAAGCTGGACGCGCTGGCAAGCTAAGCCGTCGGACAGATATGAGTTTAGAAGCCCGGCCATTGGTCGGGCTTCTTTTATGCCTATATGCAGGACGTCTCATCAGGACCGTTTTGACCATGCACCGTTTGTTTGCCGCATTGCCAGTCACCGATCTGATCGCGGAGCGTTTGGCGCCGCTTTCGTTTGATATGCATGGCGCGCGCTGGCGCAAGCGCGAGCATTATCACATTACGCTTTGTTTCTACGGTCAGGTCGATGGCGAGGTCGCCGACGCGATTGCAGATGCGCTGGGGGAGATTCGGGCGCCGTCCATGCAGCTTGAGCTGTCCGGCGTTGGCTGGTTCGGGCGGCGCGAACCGCGCGCACTTTATGCCCGGATCGCGGAGACTGAGGCACTGAGCGCCCTTGCTAAGGATTGTCGTAAGATTGCCCGTCAGTTTGGCGTCAAGCTCGGCCAAGACCCGTTCAATCCGCACATTACTTTGGCTTATTGCAACCAAACCCCGCTCGAATCCGCCCGCGCTTGGAGTGAGGATTTTCAGATCCTGAGATCAGATCCGTTCTTGGTCGATAGTTTCCATCTTTATGAAAGCTTCACAGGACATGGCCGCCAAAGCCAGTACGTTGCCCAGGCTGATTATCCATTGGGCTTTTTGGGCGCGCGCTCCTGACCCAAACTGTCAGCAGCCAATGTTGACGACACACGCTAAGCACGAAAAATAACGCTATGGCACAACCTAAACATCAGTCCGCTCCGTCGCCTGCACCGCACGCCCGCTATGAGCAGGTCCGACGGCAAAGCGAGGCGCTCGCCGCCACGCTCAGCGATGCGGATGCCACCGCCCAATCGATGCCCGATGCGAGCCCGGCCAAATGGCACTTGGCGCACACCAGCTGGTTCTTTGAAGAGTTCATGCTGGCGCCCATCTATGGCGATGAGGTGCGCTTCCATGAGCGCTTCAGCTTCCTGTTCAACTCCTATTATGATGCCGTTGGCGACCGTCATGCGCGGCCCATGCGCGGCTTGCTTACACGGCCATCCCTATCCGAGGTGCTCGCCTATCGCCAGCATGTCGATGCGCATATGGCCCGGCTGTTCAACGAGCATCCAGACGCGTGCACGCTCTTAGAGCTTGGCCTATCGCACGAGCAACAGCACCAGGAGCTCTTGCTTACCGACATCCTTCACCTGTTCGCGCAAAACCCGCTGCAACCCGCGCTGAAACCAGACGTGAATCTGACAACTGCCAATCTCGAAGCTGCTGAGCTGTCTTGGATATCGGTCGCCGGCGGACAGGCTGAGATCGGCACGGACGGCGAGGCCTTCGCGTTTGATTGCGAGACGCCGAGACATCAGGTGATCATCCGTCCCTTTGAACTTGCGAGCCGCGCCATCACCAATCGCGAATGGCTGGAATTCATTCAAGATGGCGGCTATCAGACCCCGCGCCATTGGCTGTCTGACGGGTTTGCCACGGCGCAAGAAAACGGATGGACCGCACCACTCTATTGGACGCAAGTCGAAGGCGACTGGCACACAATGACTTTGTCTGGACCTCAGCGCGTCAACCTTGAGGCCCCGGTTTGCCATATCAGCTTTTACGAAGCCGACGCGTTTGCCAGCTGGGCCGGTGCACGCCTGCCGACCGAACAAGAATGGGAATATGCGGCGGGCTCTGCGGACCAGACCGGAACCTTTGCCGGAGCGGGCTATTATCAACCGCAAATCCAAATAGATGCCTCAAACGCCTATTTCTTTGGCGATGTCTGGGAATGGACGGCCTCGCCCTTTACCCCTTATCCGGGCTTCTCCGTCGCAAGCGGGGCCGTCGGCGAGTATAATGGCAAATTCATGAGCGGGCAGATGGTGCTGAGAGGTGGCTCCTGCGCGACGCCTGACCATCATATTCGCGCCACCTATCGCAATTTCTTTCACCCAGACAAGCGCTGGCAATTCTCTGGATTGCGCCTCGCTAAGGACGTTTAAAACATGGACGATGTCTTTGACAGCCCGGCGCCGGATGGACGCGCCGTTTTCCTGCGCGACGTGCTGAACGGCTTGAAGCAGAGCCAGAAGTCGCTGCCCTGCCAATATTTCTATGACGAGGCCGGGTCGCAGCTGTTTGAGCAGATCACCGAGCTGCCGGAATATTACCCGACCCGCACCGAAACCGCGATCTTGCGGGCGCATGCCAAGGCGATCGCTGCAACGCTCGGACAAGATGTATTGCTCGTCGAATATGGCGCTGGGGCGTCGACCAAAACGCGCATCTTGCTCGACGCTTTGAACACTCTTTCTGGCTATGTCCCGATCGATGTCTCTGAAGCCTTTTTGATGCAGACCGCAGATCAAGTCCGCGCGGACTATCCAGACCTGCCGGTTCATCCCGTCATTGGCGACTTCATGATCCGGTTTGGGCTGCCAGCGGGTGCAAGCGGCCGTCCAGTCGGCTTCTTCCCAGGCTCAACCATTGGCAATCTGAGCGATGCCGAGATCACCGAGTTCATGACCTCTGCCCGAGATTTGCTGGGCGATGACAGCCAGTTCGTGATCGGTGTCGATCTGCGCAAAGACCCGTCCATCTTGGTGCCGGCCTATGACGATGCCGCCGGCGTCACGGCAAGTTTCAATCTAAACCTGCTGGCCCGGATCAATCGCGAACTTGGTGGAACGTTCGATCTCACGCAATTTGCCCACCGCGCGATTTGGAATGATACAGCCTCGCGCATCGAGATGCATTTGGAGAGCTTGGCCGACCAAACCGTCCAAATCGGGTCTGAAGGCCTGACCTTCCGCGAGGGCGAGCGCATCCATACGGAGAACTCACGTAAGTTCTCAATTGACACGCTCGTGGCACTGTTCGAACAAACAGGTTGGACTTTAAGATCCGAATGGCTGGATGACCGACGCTATTTTGCGGTGCTCTTACTCTCAGCCAAATAAGGCTGGAGGAAGCGACAATGAAAGATTTAGCGGGCCGCAAGGCACTTGTAACGGGGTCTGCAACGGGGCTCGGACGCTCCATCGCGGTGATGCTGGCCGAACGCGGCGCAGATATTATCGTCAATTGCACGCGCTCGATCAGCGACGCTGAGGAAACGGTCGCCTTGTGCAATGAGCTTGGCGCGCAAACCCAATTGGTCGCCGCGGATGTGTCGACCGATGACGGGTGCAAGACGCTTGCAGATGCGGCGGGCCAATGGGGGCACTTGGACATTCTGGTCAATAATGCCGGCATCACCCGCCATGCCCGCGACCATAGCGATCTCGACGCGCTGAGCCGCGCTGATTTTATGGACACTTATGCGGTCAACGTCGCGGGTCCATTTTTGATGATGCAGGCCTGCAAGCCGTTGATGGTCAAAGCCTATGAGACAACTGGACGAGCAAGTGCGGTGCTGAACATCTCCTCCATTGCCGGCGTGACTGGCATTGGGTCTTCGGTCGCCTATGCCGCCACAAAAGGCGCGCTCAATACGATGACTTTGTCTCTATCGCGCGCCCTCGCGCCTGCCATTCGCGTGAACGCTGTCTGCCCCGGATTCATCGGGACGCGGTGGTTCAAGGATGAAATGGATGCAGAAAGCTACGCCAAACTCGAAGAAGGCGTCGCACAATCGGTTCCGTTAAATGTCGCCAGTGGCCCTGATGATATTGCAGCCTCAGCGGTTTTCTTTCTTACCGACGCGTCTCGGCACGTGACCGGTGAGACGCTCCTGGTCGATGCGGGGATGCATTTAGGTTACGCTCCACTCTCCGCACGCTGATTGTGTGCAGAAACATGAACTCGACGCCATAACGGGCGCAAAACACGCTCTTTGCTCGAATTTCGTGCGCGCATCCAGAAATTGCACCGATTTAGGCCGTGTTTAGTGGCTAAAATCGGCGCATTCGGCTCTTTTGTGCCCACCAATCGCAATATCTGGAAGGAATAGATTGATGGGAAAAATGATTTCACGCGGGCTTGCACTCGCTCTGCTCGCAGGCGGATTCACAGCAG
>JBCBDI010000215.1:0-4365 GCA_038529885.1 Pseudomonadota bacterium | reverse complement strand
CATGGACCAATCGCCAGAGATTTCGGTCGAGATCATCAATAGCGGCGCCAAGGTTGGCGGCGGCGGCGAACCCGGGACGCCTCCGATCGCGCCCGCCCTCGCCAATGCGGTGTTTGCGGCCACAGGTGTGCGTGTGCGCAGTCAGCCGATCGCAAACTTCAAAGAGGGCCTCAGCTAAGAGGGTCTGTTGGCTTCAACCACATAAACCGCTTGGCGAAATATGCGCGCCAAGCGGTGCACCTCACCATGAACCAAGCTCAAACCCAGACGCTCAAACGTCTCGCGCCATTCAGGGTCTGACCGATTGGTATGGGGATGGCCGAAGAATTCGAGATTAGTGATCGAATCCGCGACCTTGGTATATTTGCGCTGCCAAGCGTTTTCGAACACGTCTTCGATCACGATCACGCGCCCTGCAACCCGAGCTGCTTCTTTCAGGATCGCGTCTGGATCGGGCGTGTGATGCAACACGGTGAGCAGGAGGGCGGTATCGTATTCGCGGTCTTTGAACGGCATCGTTCCGCCATCATAAAGCAAGGGCTTCAGCGTCTCGTCATAGCTGCTATCGCTGATATCGAGCCCGTCGATCGCATAGCCCGCCGCACGAAACTCAGTGAGTACGCTGCCGGGACCAGATCCGATTTCCAAAAGGCTCTGATCCTGCGGCAACCAGGGCCGGATCAAGTCTAATTTCCGCCGAGCGTCAGCGCGCCAGACCGCGAAAACGGCAGGGCCTAAGAGCGGGGTGCGCCAGAGAGACGACATGACAATCGGAACCGCCTGCGTCTCTCACGCCGCCTACATTTGCATGGTCCAACCTTCGACGCCCATCGCCGCCTGTCGGACGGCTTCGGACATGGTCGGGTGGGCGTGACAGGTGCGAGCGACATCTTCAGACGAGGCCCCGAACTCCATCGCGATGGCGATCTCATGGATCATTTCGCCAACGCCGACGCCCATCATATGCGCGCCAAGGATCTTGTCGGTGCCTTCTTCGGCGAGGATTTTGACAAAGCCAAGCGTCTCATGATTGGTCCGCGCGCGCGAATTGGCCATGAAGGGGAATTTGCCCTTCTTATATTTGATGCCCGCCTCTTTGAGCTGCTCTTCGGTTTTGCCGATGGTCGCAATCTCAGGGTTGGTATAGACGACGCCAGGCACCAGATCATAGTCGACATGACCCGCTTTGCCGGCGATTAATTCGGCCACCGCAGCGCCATCATCTTCGGCTTTGTGCGCCAACATCGGGCCAGCAATACAATCGCCAATCGCCCACACGCCCGGCGCGACTTTGAAATGATCGGTGGTTTCGATGACGCCGCGCTTATCGGTTTTGCCGCCGACAGTTTCGAGGCCGAGACCTTCTGTGTAAGGCCGCCGTCCAATGGCGACGATGACAATGTCTGCGTCCAGCGATTCAGGATCGCCCCCGGCAGCCGGTTCCATGGTCAGCTTGAGCTTGGTCTTCAGCTTCTCGATGCCGGTCACCTTGGTGCCGAGCTTAAAGGCGAGGCCTTGTTTCTTGAACGTGCGTTGGGCTTCTTTGGCGACCTCATTGTCCATGCCCGGCAAGATGCGGTCGAGATATTCAACCACCGTTACCTCTGAGCCAAGGCGTGACCAGACACTGCCCATTTCGAGACCAATCACGCCGGCGCCAATCAGAACCAGTTTTTTCGGGATCGCTTTCAAGCTGAGCGCGCCCGTGTTTGAAACGATCCGCTCTTCATCAATCTCAATGCCGGGAAGGGTGGCAGGCTCAGAGCCCGTCGCGATCACGATATTTTTCGCGGTCAAGACTTGCGTCTTACCGTCGGCGCCTTTGACCTCTACTTGGCCTGGGCCTTTGATCGAGCCAAAGCCTTCATAATGGTCGACCTTGTTTTTCTTCAAAAGAAACGCGACCCCTTTGGTCAGGCCGTCCACGGCATCGGCTTTTTGAGCCATCATTTGCTCAAGGTCGACTTCGAGCTTGCCGGTCTTGATGCCCATGTCTGCGAAATCATTCTTCGCGGCGGCATAGAACTCAGACGCGTGAAGAAGCGCTTTTGACGGGATACAGCCCACATTGAGGCAGGTGCCGCCTAGCGTTTTTTCTTTTTCAATACAGGCTGTTTTCAGCCCCAATTGTCCTGCGCGAATTGCACAATTGTAGCCGCCCGGGCCACCGCCAATGATCACGACGTCGTAAGTTTCTGCCATGGGAAAATTTTGCCTGCCTCAGCTCGCCTTTAGAATTGGCGGCAACCTAGTGTTGTCGGCAGCAAATGCAATCCGCGAAACGCCTCAGGCGCGACGTAATGTCAGAATGAGTACAGAAAGCGCAATTGCACCGAGGCCGTACAGAACTTCATCCATCCAAAGATCGGAATCTGCGCCGGAGGCGGCCATCAATCCGCCCATGAGCGCAAACAGGATTGAGCCCACGGTCGCGACGCTGGCGCCGAAGCGTCCATTAAATATCACCAAGAGCCCCCCGAGCGCCATCAAGGCCGAGCTGACAATGCGAATGAAGCTTGTCGGAGGGTCGAACAGGGCGCTGCTTAAATCGCTGCCACGTTCCATAATGAGCATCACTGGTCGGATTCCATCCCAAACCAGCCATACGCCCAGACCTAGCATGACCAAACCAGCCAGACGTCTCAACATCCACTTCTCCTCCGGAACTCTACTTGTGGCGGATTTGCCAGCTATTTGCAAACAAAGCGGAAAATCGCTCAGTCAATTTAGCGGCAGCTTTGTGGCAGACTAGTGGCGGCGCTGACGGGCCATCATTCGGCGGCCTTCAGCCGCAAAGTGTGCGCGTTGACGTGCAATCGAGGCTGGCACCGGGGTGCGATAGCGGCGAACTGGCTTTTTTTCCGGCTCCGCAGCCGGCGCTTGGACATAGACGACTTGCTGGCCGTCTTCTGTCACAACTTGCGGCTGCGGCTGCGGCTGCGGCTTTGCTTTGGGTTTGCGACAAAGTTCCCAAACTGCGATCCCGAGGAGGACGGCGCCAGCCGCTGCGCCCGCCACCGCGCCTTCGCCCGTGCTCGGATCGCGCCACCAGCCCGGTTCGAAATCCACCAAGAAAACGCAAGGAAAGCCTGCAACCACCCCCATCGTGTACCATATCCGTGCCGCGCGTTTCTTGTTTCCAAGGCACAGCGCAGCCGCATAGAGACAGAGCGCAGCGAGGAAATAAGGCGCACCATAGGCAATTCCGATCTGACGCCAGTCAATCCCGGACAGTCCGGCCATGGCTTCATCTTCAAGCATAAAGCTCGCCAGCATCATCAGGCTCGGCCAACGGATCGCTGCCATCGCTCCAAAAGCGAAGGCTATCGCGTATAATGCAATCAAAATGGCAATCAGTCGTCGTGGCATAAAATCTTAATAGGCCAGTAAAATTGATATGCGATGAACATGTTCGAAGGGATTTGAGCTATGTTCCGTTCTGCACCACCTCAAGTGCCCATGGCGCTCATGTTTGGCGGCGTTATTCCGTTCGCCTCAGCCGCGGGTTTGATGTTCATCTGGCGCGATGATGTTGCGCTGATGGTCACGGCTGGCCTGTGGCTGCTGGTTTATTCCGCTGTTATTTTGAGCTTTCTAGGCGGTGTGCGCTGGGGCGCCGAAGTTGCGAAACGCGAACGCCCTCGCTTTGCCGAGCTTGGTCCGGCGACGCTTGGCGCGCTGGTCGGCTGGGGGCTCGTCATGGCGGGCTTTCGCTATGGCATGCAGACCTGGATCGTCGCCGCGATGGCGGCCGCCTTTGTGCTACATTATATTTATGACAGCATCTCTCCGGAATTGCCGCTTTGGTATCGCCGCATGCGCTTCTGGCCGACGCTGGGCGCGGTCGTCTCTCTGGTGGTGGCTTGGGTGCTACTCAGCGGGACTTAAGGTCCGAGGCTGAGGGAAGTTGATCCCTGCAGCGCGGAAACTCAGCGCTGACAGGCCGAGCGAAATCAGGGCATTCCAACCTGCCATGGAGAGGCCATAGCGTCCCTTCAACGGATCATCTGTGCAAGACGGCGCGCCTTGGCGTTCGTTTAAATTGGACAAATCGATCGCGCCAATATCGACGACATTGGCGGTGCAGCCGCTGGGCGCAGGCCAAAATTTATATTCCACGCCAGCATGATAAGCCGCGACCACGGCGCCGGTCAGGAAAACCAGGCCGAGCATGATATTAAACGCGAGCATGAAGCGCGGATTTTGGCGAACCTGCCAAAGCACGAGCGCCGTGATCGTCATCGCCACGACCGCCCAATAGACCTCGCGTTGTCGCAAACACAGCGGACACGGCAAAAGCAGCGCAAAGCTTTCAAAGGCGTGCGCAGCGCCCAGCATGAACAGCGCGGCTGCCATCGCAAAGAC
>JBCBDI010000214.1:0-4410 GCA_038529885.1 Pseudomonadota bacterium | reverse complement strand
ATGAAGGACTTGAGCGTATCGTCCATAGCCATGACGGAAGTCTAAGCGTGAATGGCGGGCGAAACAAAGGCAAAAATGACTTCGTCTTGTCTCACCCAATAAAGAAATAATCGGTCACGCGATACATGACATAGGGCGTGTTTCCGAACATGATCTCAGGCATCAGGTCTGACCAGATCCGTCCCCGCACATCCTCAGGCAGGCGGCTAGACACCGTCTCAACGGCAATCCCCAACGCGCAGACATCCATGCCCGCAATCACCTCTTGCATCCGGGCATAGGAGACCCCTTCAGAGTTTGCGAAAGCCGCGACTTGCAGCGCGAGCCCCCATTGCTCTGAGCCGAGCGCCAGACCCTGCTGCTGTAGGATCGTCTCGTCGCGCAGGGTTGGACGCGCCCATCTTTGGGGCTCCCTGCGCGCCGTCCTGGCAACGGTGAGAACGCTCGCCATCCATTCCATCGCCCAGTCGTATTGAGGGCTACCGTATGGAAATTCTGCCAAGAGGCTTGGCACCAAATCTTGTTCATTTTGGCTGAGATAAGCCGCGATATGGGCCCCGTCGCACCAGTCGCTTCCCGACGCATCGAGCGACCGTAAGCCAGTTGCGAGCCCTGCAATAATGGTCTGATAGTCTGCGCTCTTCGCCCCTTTGATAGCGCCCGCTTGGCTACGAAACTGAGAAAACAGAGCCTCGAGCAAAAGGAGAGAAAGCTCGTCTGCGTCTGCTCCATCAGTGATTGCAAGCTTGGCCGCGATGTCGAGTTCAGCATACGCCCCGGGCGCCGCCATTTGGAGCGCCGTGATGGCCTCACGGCTCGGCGCATCGGTGAGCTGGTCCGGCAGGCTGGGCGTAGCAGCTTCGAGTTCCTGCTCATCCTGCGGGCCGTCATGGCTCGGCCCGAACAAGAATAAGGCAAGGAACCCGGCCGCAACCACGCCTATGATGATCAGGCCCAGCCGAAGATCCGTTTCGCGTTGCTGAGCCTTGGCCATTCAACCGTCCTATAATTGCACCACGTTTGGCGGCGGCGCGTCGACAAACAGGCTGGCGACAAGATCGGCGCGGCAGTCTTGTGTCATGCGTTGGTTCACATAGCCCTTATCGGTGATCTCGCCTTTATCAATGCTTGGCGGCTCGGTCATAACCAGAAAGCGTTTGATCCGCCGAGACGAGCCAGGCTCGGCGGCATTGAAGGCCGCGACTTTTGCTGCAAGATCTTTGTTGAGCATCATAAAGGCTGCGACCTGATCGCCGCCAGCTTGTTTGACATAATCTTCAAACGCCACCGGCGAGGGCCAGAACATCGCCCCAATGAAATTCTTGTCTTGCCCACAAATCACCGCGTCAAAGACGAGCGGCGAACAGGCCGCTACTAAGTCAGGGCGCAAGACCCCGACGCTGACCCAAGTGCCCGAGGATAGCTTGAAGTCTTCGCCGACCCGGCCATCGAAAATAATACCCTGGTTTGGATCGTCCTCGTCGACGAATTTCGCCGCGTCTCCGAGACAATAATAGCCCTCCTCGTCAAAGACTTCGGCATTCTTTTCGGGGAGGTTGAGATAGCCCGGCATCACGGTCTCACCTTTGACGCGCACTTCTAGCTTGCCCATGGTCGGGACCAATTTGAGCGTCAGACCCGGCAATGGCAGACCAATCAATCCGACGCGCTCAACTTCCCAATGCACCACAGTGATGCCCTGCGTTTCAGTTGCGCCGTACATGGTGATGATCGGAATACGTCGCCCGGTTGCTTTGATCGCGAGGTTCTGGATGCGGTCATAAAGATCATCTGAGAGCGTCGCCCCGCCATAGCCGATCGAGCGCATATTTTCGAAAAAGGCGTGGAGCAGCGCGTCATTTTCTTCCATCGCTTCAGCGAGCATGGCGAGCGCGATGGGCGCGGTTCCAAAGGTCGATGGCTTACAATCCAAGACATTGCGAATGGTCTCACCAAATAAAGCCGGGGTCGGCTTGCCGCCATCAATCCAGAAGGTGGCCCCATTCCAAAGCGCGCCATTGAAGTTCACGTTCGAGCCTGAAATGTGGTTCCAGGGCAGCCAATCGAGGACATTGTCGACTTGCTCGGGATCATAGTCTGGATCGCGTGCATCATCGCGCAACCCTTCGACGCCAGCGATCATCGAGCACATCGCGCCCTGGGTCGTCGGCACCGGTTTTGGCATGCCGGTGGAGCCGGACGTGAACAGATACTTTCCGATCGTATCATCGCTCAGTGAGTCGAGCGCTTCATCCACTGCAGCGGTGACCGCCGTGTCGAGCAAGCCTTGCAGGGACACCGCTCCATTGGCGCCATCTGCACTGATCACGCTGCAGCCATGGTCTCCAAGTGCGCTGAGCGCTGGCTCAAATGGCGCCAATTGCGCGGCGAACAGCACTTTCGGACGGACTGCGCCAAAACAGTGTTTGAGCTTGGCAAAATCAGTCGACATCAGAGAGTACGGCACCGAGATCGGCGCAGCTGGCGCACCGATTGTCATGGCCGCGACCATGACGAGCGCAGACTCAATCGAATTACCAGAGAGGATCATGACCGGCGCATCGGGCCCCGCACCCATGTCGAGAAAGGCCTGCGCCAGCGCGCGTGTCCGCTTCAAGCCTTCGCCATAAGTGATCGCTTCCCACTGATCGGTTTCTGAATTGCGCTGTTTCAGCCAATCCCGGTCGGGATGCATGTCCGCCCGTACAGCCAAAGCGTGCGGCACCGAGCGCGGCCGCTCACCGGGGGCATGACGCTGTTTAAGATAGACCGTCCCATCGGGTTTGCGGATGGTTTCTATATCTGGGGGCTTCTGCCCGAGAAGGCGAAACGGCGGCAGCGAAGCAGCATCTGGCATGAATGGATCCTCCGGGATTTTATCTTTTCAATACACTTAGCGACCACGCCCGCCGCGCCAAGCGAAATCGGTAGACTTGACATTTTAGGGCGAACAAGTACTTTGTATTTCAAAGTTATTGGAGTTTTCAATGAACCAGACAACGTTACAGGACGATTTGGCTTATGTGCGTGACCTCGCAGAGGCGGGCCAAACTGCGCCGCTTCTGGGTGGCCGGTTTCTAACCTTTTGGGGCGGCCTCACCAGCATCGCTTACTTTCTGCATTATGCGATTTCGGCCGATTTGTTCGGTTGGCCCCACGCTGCATTTAGTTGGGTCTGGGGCACATTCATTATCATTGGCCTCATTGGGCAGGCTGTCTTAGGGCGGACGCTGCGCAATAAGCCCGGCGGGAATTCGGTTGGGAACCGGACGGAAGGAACCGTTTGGATGGCGGGCGGGTTCGCCTTGTTCGCTTTCTTCGGAGCCTTGATTTTGAAGTCACTCGTGACCGGAGTTGCTGTGCCAGGATTTGAAGCGTCATTGCCCATCGTCTTTGCGATCTACGCCACAGGTCTTTTGACCTCCGGCCTTATGGGCGGCACGCGCGTGCTCACTTATGCAGGCTATGTGGCCTTGGGTATTGTTGCGCTGGCAAGCTGGTTTGACGGCACGGTTGAGATTTGGGCGGTTGCCTCTCTCGGCGCGTTTCTCACCGTCTTCCTTCCCGGCCTCATCCTGATGCGCGCCGAGCCTAAGAGCATTATCTAATCCCGGAGGATGCGATGTCAGACGAGACCAATCCATTCGATCATTCTGAGATTGATGATGTCATTCATGGCCGCCTGCGGCTTGGCATTATGGCCTATCTCGCCTCGGTCAGCCCAGCCATCTTTGGCGAACTGAAACAAAAAGTCGGCGCAACCGATGGCAATCTCTCCACGCATTTGCGCAAACTCGAGGATGCCGGCTATGTCCGCCAAGAAAAGCGCTTTGTCGGACGCCGCCCGCAGACACGGGTCTTCCTGACCGATGCGGGACGCAAGGCCTGGCTCGGCTGGATTGATCGCATGCAGGGCCTTATGCGCGCGGCCGAATAGGTGAACGCAGGCTGAAAACCGTTCTCCGAATTGGTTCAGAGAGGCCGGTCTAGGTTGATCTCACAACACAAGACCTCTCACTGGCTGAGCTTCCTTAGGCCCGCAATCCTCCCGAACCCCCATACGGGTCATGCTCAGCCACCAAATGCCCCGGAGCGATTTCAACAAGCTTCGGGGCATATTGTTGTGCGTCCGGGTCATCGACAATCACCGACTTCAAGAACCGCAAAGGTGCGCGGCTATCAAGCGGGCTCGGCAAGTCGCCTTGTAGTTTTACCCGTTCGCGGCTGCGCTCCATTTTCGAACTGGCGGGCCGCGAAGAGATCTACGAAGATGCGCGCCATCCCTATACCAAAGCGCTGATCTCTGCCGTTCCCAATCCAGATCCGAAAATGGAGCGCAGCCGCGAACGGGTAAAACTACAAGGCGACTTGCCGAGCCCGCTTGATAGCCGCGCACCTGTGCGGTTCTTG
>JBCBDI010000213.1:0-4435 GCA_038529885.1 Pseudomonadota bacterium | reverse complement strand
ATTCCACCAAGGAAGATGGTGGCGCAGACGAATGTCAGAACCGTGCCATGCTTTTCGATATTGGGAATGCTCCACCAGAGCAGCATGGTGACCAACAAATAGATCGCAGACAGATAGCGAAGTTGATTGTCGATAGCGGCCGGATATCCACCATCCGGCATGAAGTAGGATGCCCCATTGATGATGCCCATCACGGCGAAGAAAAGCGGGATGAGGGACAAGACGCCCAACCCGATCTGTAGCCCCAATTTCATGTTCTAAACCTCCACAATTGCGGACGAGATCTCGTTGGCGCGAGCTTCAAACCCCGCTTTGGTCTCGCCTCCATCTGTGGAGCAGACCAGATATCCCCCGCCCTGTCCAATCACACGCGCAATGTGCGGCCACATCACATCCGGCGTTTTGGCCTCATCCCACATTTTGGAAATTGACGGGTCCATGTGGCGCACGCCGCCAAAGCGATCCGGCCGCGCCTTTGCGCCATCCCAGATCTTTGTGTTTAGGAGACCAGGACACAGGAGAGTCGTCCCAATGCCTTGGCCTGCCAGTTCGCCCCGCAGCGCTTCGCCGACGGCAAACGTGCCATGCTTGGTGGTCGCATAGAGCGGGAAGGCCCCATCTGGCGACCGGAGCGAAGCTGACGAGGCGGTGATGCCGACATGTTTCGGGCCCTCAGCGTCTTGCATCAGCGGAACAAAGGCCTGCGCCGTCCAGATCACGCCGCGCACATTGACATCAAAGCCCCACTCAATCGCGTTTGGTTTCCCGGTCAGGATGGGCGACCCGACGCCCACCCCAGCATTGATCCAAAGCAAGCTCAGCGGGCCATGGGTTTTGGCCTCTTCCGCCGCCGCCATGGCTGCATCTCGGTCCGAGACATCGAACACGAGCGGAAAGGCACCGCCGCCAATGCTGTTCGCGACGTTTTCAGCGGCTTCGGCGCGAATATCTTGCACCCCTACGCGCAGACCCGCTTCGGCCAGACGACGCGCCAACATCTCGCCAATGCCGTCCCCTGCGCCGGTCACAATCGCAAGTTTGTCTTTGTAGGGTGTGAGATCGCTCATGACCGCCTCCTAAGTCTTTGGAGGAAAATCTAGAGCAAAACGCTTAAGGATAAAGCCGCGTCTTCGACCAGGCCTTGCCCGTCCATTTGAGTTTCAACCGATCATGCATGCGGAAGGCTTGATCTTGCCAGAACTCGATCTCGGTCGGTTTGAGACGATATCCGCCCCAATGCTCTGGCCGCGGAATGTCATCATCATCGCCATAGATTGAAGAAATCTCTGCCACGCGTTGATTGAACTCATCGCGATCCTCAAGTGGGCGGGATTGATCAGAGGCGATGGCGGCAATGCGCGATTGCGGCGCGCGCGACTGAAAATATGTGTCGGACTGAGCCGCATCGGTTTTCTCGATCGTGCCGCGCACACGCACTTGGCGACGCTGGCTCTTCCAATGGAAACAGAGCGCGGCTTTCGGGTGCTCGGCGAGCTGCTTGCCCTTAGCGCTCTCATAATTGGTGTAGAACTGGAACCCGTCTTCGGGCGATAAACCGCGCAGCAGGACAATCCGAACATCCGGCATGCCGTCTTCATCTACCGTCGCCAGAGACATGGCTGAACTGTCATTCGGCTCGCTTGCATTGGCCTCTTTCAGCCAGGCTTCGAGGAGCGCATAGGGCTCGTCCACATCTGGAATCAGAGGGCGTTCGCGTTCCACAGCATAATCCGCCTGAGACGGCGATTTGGGGATTGAAACGGGCACATCTGTCATCGGCTTTGTCCAGGTGTGAGTGTTAGGGGTTTGGCAGGCTTGCCGTTTGCATATAGGAGACCGCCAGTATCGCAACTACGGAATGGACGTCATGTCGCATAACACATTCGGCCACCTTTTTCGCGTCACCACTTGGGGTGAGAGCCATGGGCTGGCGATTGGCTGTGTGGTCGATGGCTGTCCTCCGGGCCTGCCGCTGGATGAGGCCTTTGTTCAAACCTTCCTGGATCAGCGCCGTCCCGGCACCAGCCGCTTTGTCACGCAGCGCCGGGAACCGGACCAAGTGAAGATCTTGTCCGGTGTGTTCGAAGACGACCGCACCGACGGCCAAGTCACAACCGGCACGCCGATCAGCTTGATGATCGAGAATGTCGATCAGCGTTCGAAAGACTATTCCGAAATCCGCGATCGATATCGTCCCGGCCATGCCGATTATACCTACGATCTAAAATATGGCGTGCGCGACTATCGCGGCGGCGGACGCAGTTCTGCCCGTGAGACAGCGTCTCGTGTGGCTGCTGGTGCGGTTGCTCGCCGCGTGCTGGGCGAGGAGATCCAAATCCGCGGCGCCGTTGTCCAAATCGGCGAACACAAAGTCGATCGCGAGAAATGGAACTGGGACATTACAGGCGACAATCCGTTCTGGTGTCCGGACGCAGATATGGCGACGCAGTGGGAATCCTATCTCGATGAGGTGCGCAAAGCGGGCTCATCGGTTGGCGCAGTGGTTGAAGTGCAAGCCTCTGGTCTCCCCGCCGGATGGGGCGCACCAATCTATGGCAAACTCGACAGCGAAATCGCTATGGCGATGATGAGCATCAATGCCGCCAAGGGCGTTGAAATCGGCGCAGGCTTTGAAGCGGCCTCTTTTACCGGCGAACAGAATGCTGACGAGATGCGCATGGGCAATGAGGGCGTGCGCTTCCTCTCAAACAATAATGGCGGCGTCGCCGGCGGGCTCTCAACCGGGCAAGACATTGTCGTGCGCGTCGCGATCAAACCGACCTCCTCCATTCTGACCGAGACCAAATCAGTCACGCGCGATGGGGAAGAAGTGGAAGTGCGCACCAAAGGCCGACATGATCCTTGCGTGGGCATTCGCGCAGTACCGGTCGCGGAAGCCATGCTGGCCTGCGTCCTTGCCGATGCAAAATTGCGACACCGCGCTCAGATCGGCAGTTAAACCTGCAACGGATTCATTTGGGATTCATCTAATAGGCTGCATGTCGCGCCCGTCTTATCGACAGGAGCGACACATGACATTCTCCCAGTTTATTAAACTTGCAGCCTTTGCAGGTGCTATGACCCTCGCCTTACCGGCTCACGCCCAGGACGCCTCAGACAATGGCTGGAGCGGCGAAGGCTCTCTGAGCGCCGGCACCACGACAGGCAACACAGAAACCACCGATCTCGGCCTTGGCGTCGATGCAACGCGCAAGATGAACCTGTGGAAGATCGGCCTACAAGCGAGCGCCGATTATGGCGAAACCGATGGCCAAGAGACCAAGAACCGGATCTTTTTGGGAACCAATCTCGATCGCCAATTGACCGACCGCGTCTTCGGCTTTGGACAGCTGAGCTATGAGCGCGACGAGTTTTCCGGCTTTGAATCTCGCGCCTTTATCGGTGGCGGTCTTGGTTATGACGTCTTGAATGGCGACGTCACACAATGGACGGTCCGCGGCGGTCCAGGTCTGAAAATCGACGAAACCGAAGACTCAATGGTTCTGGTTGGCAATGCGCTGGTTTTCGTTCCAGGCGAAACCGAAGAGACCTTTGGTGCGACGGCTCAATCGAACTTTGCGCACGCCTTCAATGACAGTGTCTCATTCACCAATGATACCAATGTGATTTATGCCGAGGTTTCGACGCAGATCATCAATATCGCTGCGATCACGGCCTCTTTGACGAACACGCTATCGGCGCGCGTCTCCTTCGAAGCGCGTCACGACACCGATCCGGTTGATGGCTTTGAAGACACCGACACAATTAGCCGTGTCTCCTTGGTCTATGGGTTCGGGAAATAGCGACTCGGTCCAGCGTCCAATCCCCGTTCGGAACGGGGGTTGGACTTTGCGCTTAAGCAGCCTTTCGTGAACTCGACCGTGCGAGCTGGGCGAGCGGCGTTTCGACCAGTCGAAAGCTCATCCAGGCGAGGAAGCAGGCGCTCAAGAAAGCGATGATCAGGCCGATCACAGCCGCGAACACGTTCTCAAGCATTCCCATTTGATTGAGAATGGATTCAGCGACGATGAAATAAGTGAAGTGAATGAGATAAAGCGAGTAGCTGATATCTCCAAAAAAGGCCGACACTTTTGAGGTCAGGACTTGGCCGCGATGTTCAAACCCTAAGGCCGCCGCGATGATCAGTGCGGCCCCGATGCCAGCTATAAACGGATTATGTTCTCGCCCTGATAGGAAGAGCAACGCGATGCCCACAAGAATGCTCCCGACCAAAACCGGTGGATTGATTTTCGAGAACAGGGATCGGTGCTGTTGCCAAACGAAGGCGAGCACCATGCCCCAGATAAATTCGAGAATGACCGGATTGGAATAGAATTTCAGAGCCACGAAACTGCTCGGAATGAGCCACCAGGCGGCAGCCAATAGTGCAAGAATGCTCCCGGCGGCGAGCAAGACCGATCGGCCTTTGAAAAAG
>JBCBDI010000212.1:0-4459 GCA_038529885.1 Pseudomonadota bacterium | reverse complement strand
CTAGTGGTCAGGCGAGCAAACCTCTGTATAAGGCCGTCATGACTACTAGGCAGCGTTCGGTCACGCTGCTAAGGCGCGCGCATGTATCAGATATCCGCACGAGGCCCGCGCGCTGCGATCGAATTGGCCTGGGACGCTTTAGCTTGGACCGACCCGTCTCCCGCAGGCGCGGTAGACGCCAAAGAAGACACCCGTCTCACCTGGCGTTTAGATGCCTATGCCGAAACGCGCGTAGACGCAGAGGCAAGCGCCAATCTCATTCGCGAAGTCGCGCCTGAGCTCAATCCGGTGGTTGAAGCGCTGGAGGATCGTGACTGGGTGACGCTCTCACTAGAAGGTTTGCCGCCTGTGCGGGCTGGTCGGTTCATTGTCGCTGGAAGCCACGCGCTCACCGAGACCTCGCCTGGGAAGACAGATATTCTTATCGAAGCGGGTCCAGCCTTCGGCACCGGCCACCATGGGACGACGCTTGGCTGTCTGCTCGGCTATGAGCACGTACTGCGCTCAGGCGTCCCACATTCAATCCTAGATGTAGGGACAGGATCTGGTGTCTTAGCCATTGCAGGCGTAAAGACGGGTGCAAAACGCGCTATCGGAACCGAAATTGACGCCCAAAGCGTCTTCGTGGCGAACGAGAATGCGCACAAGAACCAGGTCGCAAACCGATTCAAGACCTATCATACACGCGGCGCAACCAATCGGACGATCCAAGCGGCAGGACCATATAATCTTGTCTTTGCCAATATACTTGCGCGGCCGCTGACCAGACTGGCGCCAAAACTGGTGCCTCTGATCGCAAAACGCGGTCACATCGTTCTCTCAGGCCTGCTAACCCATCAAGAACCCTTGGTGCGCAATGCGTATACAGGCCGAGGCCTATCACTGGTCAAGCGCATCCGAAAAGACGGCTGGTCGACCTTAGTGTTGCAGAGACGGTCTTAGTGAGCGAACCGGCGAGCTTGGCGAGCTGTACGCTGAGCTAGGACGCGCGGACGTGCATTGTTTCCAGCAATCGGTGCAGCAGAGATGCTGACAGCACTGACGGGTTCGATTTCTTGAACATTACCCACTTGGCCGGGAAAAACAGACAGCAAAGATGCCGGTGCGCGCAGAAGGTTGAATGTTTTCATTGGTTTAGTCCTGGGAGGTTGGTTTTTGTTATGTACTTTACATAGGGAAAAAGTATTGCATTTCTATATACGAAAACCGTTATTTCTATGCGTATAAGCATGGCACACTTTCGCCTTTGCGCACATGACCGATCAGGATTACCTAGACGCTATGAAACAGAATTTTGATGTCAAAGGCGGCCCTCATGTCGGCCGTGATAATCTTCCAAAGCTGCGCGCTGAGCTCTCTAAACTCGGTTTAGACGGGTTTTATGTCCCGCATGAAGATGAATATCAGAACGAATATCTCCCCGATGCGAATGAGCGTTTGGCCTGGGTCAGTGGGTTTACCGGCTCGTTTGGCTCGGCGCTGATCTTAAAAGACCGCGCCGCGATCTTCATTGACGGTCGTTATACAATTCAGGCGGCAGAGCAGACCGATCATGATCTCTTCGAACGCGTTGATGTGCCAGATCCGGGTCCCTTTGGTTGGCTCGCGCAGCAAGATTTAAAGAGACAGATCATTGGCTACGACCCGGCGCTGATGACGCCAAACGATGTTGAGACATTTACCTCTGCTGCACAAAAAGCCGGCGCATCCATTCAAGCCGCCGCGAACAACCCGATTGATCTTGCTTGGACGGACCGGCCGGCCCAACCGCTCGCGCCTGTGCATCCACATGCCCTCGATTATTCCGGCTTGGGGTCTCAAGAGAAACGCCATCATGTCGCTGAGGTGGTCAAAGAAACAGGCGCGGACGCTGTGGTCATTACCGCGCCTGCCAGCATCGCTTGGCTGTTCAACATCCGCGGCGGCGATGTATCTTGTTCCCCCCTGCCCCTCGCGCGCGCAATTCTGCGATCTGATGGCACTGCAACGCTGTTCATGGCGCCAGAGAAAGAGACGGACGGCTTGCGGGAGTTTCTCGGCAATGAAGTGAGCCTCGTGCCGATAGATACGCTGGAAAGCGAGCTGGAGACTTTAAAAGGATCAACCGTCAGCTTGGACCCGGGCCTCGCATCGGCTTGGTTCTTCCAGACCCTCGAACAGGCGGGCGCTAAGATCGTACGCGCGCAAGACCCCGTCTTGCTGCCAAAGGCCTGTAAGAATGCAACTGAGCTTGCTGGGACGGCTGCCGCGCATCGCCGTGATGGCGCGGCGGTGACGCGCTTTCTCCATTGGCTCGATACCGAGGCCCAGTCCGGCAAATTCACTGAGATAGATGCCGCGCTAAAACTGCTCGATTTTCGCACCGTAGATACCAGCATGAAGGACATGTCCTTCGAGACAATTTCAGGCGCTGGACCGAACGGGGCTTTGCCGCATTATCGCGTTTCATCAGCGTCAAATCGACCACTGGAGCGCGGGACGCTCTACCTCGTCGATAGTGGCGGGCAGTATCCCGATGGCACAACAGACATCACCCGGACCGTGCCGATTGGCGACCCGTCTGACGATATGAAGCGCCATTACACACTGGTTCTGAAAGGCCATATCGCGATGGACCGGGTCCGCTTCCCAGAAGGCACAACGGGGACGCATCTCGATACGCTCGCCCGGCACGCACTGTGGCAAGCAGGATTAGACTATGACCATGGCACGGGCCATGGCGTCGGGGTTTATCTCGGCGTGCATGAGGGACCGCAGCGGATTGCCAAAGCCTGGAATGCGACTCCGCTCATGCCGGGGATGATCGTGTCGAACGAACCGGGCTTCTACAAAGAAGGCGCGTACGGCATTCGCATCGAGAATTTGCAATATGTGACCCCGCCAGAAGAGATTGAAGGCGGTGATCGGGCGATGCTTGGGTTTGAATGCCTGACCTTTGCGCCCCTCGCGCGCGGATTGATTGAGACCAGCCTCTTATCCGCTGAAGACCGCGACTGGGTCGATGATTATCATCAGCGGGTAATGGCAGAGATCGGGGATCTCGTTGATGGCGAAGCCGCGGAGTGGCTTCAAGCGGCTTGTGCGCCGCTCTAGAGCGATTGGATCAACTCAATCCATTCAGCTTCGGTCATCACGGTGACGCCAAGGTCTTGCGCCTTTTTGAGCTTCGATCCGGCACCAGGGCCCGCCACGAGGATATCGGTGCGGCCAGAAACCGAGCCAGACACTTTGGCCCCTAAAGAGGTCGCCCGGGCTTTGGCTTCGTCTCGGGTCATCGCTTCAAGCGTGCCGGTAAAGACCACCGTCTTGCCTGAGACGGGACTTTCACTCGCTGGGGCTTCGCCATCTTGCACGTCGAGCTCGGCTAAAAGCTCCGCCATCATGTCGACATTGTGCGGTTCGCTGGCAAAGGCTGTGAGCGCGCCGACGGCGGCCCCTCCAATCCCATCAATGGAGGTGAGGGCCTGTTCGGCATCGCCACCGGGCTCATCGCGAGCCTGCTCGACGGCGCTCCAAAATGCACTCCATTGCACAAATGTCCGCGAGAACAGGTCCGATGTCGTTTGCCCGACATGACGGATGCCTAAACCGTTCAGAAATCGCGCAAAGGGCGCTGGACGGCGCTCATCAATAGCAGCCAGGAGTTTGCGCGCTGAGGTTTCGCCAAAGCCTTCCCACGTGTCCAAAGGATCGAGGCCGGCCGCTGCGATACGGGCGGGCAATTGGAAAATGTGCTGCGGTGCTGTGACGAGGCCCTTATCGTAAAAGAGCTCGATCTGTTTTGAGCCGAGCCCATCAATGTCGAGCGCTTTGCGAGATACGAAATGCTCCAAGCGCGCCTTGATTTGAGCCGGACAGATAAGCCCGCCAGTACATCTCCTGCGTACGTCCTCTTTGCCCTTATCATCAAGTTCACGGACGGCAGCCGACCCGCACTCCGGGCAGACTGTGGGCATGATGAAGGGAGCCGAGCGATCGGCGCGCTCTGGATTGGTGACGCGTAGGACTTGCGGAATGACATCGCCGGCGCGTTGGATTTCAACCTGATCGCCCTCGCGGACATCCAAACGTTCAATCTCTTCTTCATTGTGAAGCGTCGCGTTCGAGACGACGACACCGCCGACGGTCACGGGCGTCAGACGGGCAACGGGCGTCAATGAGCCGGTGCGACCGACCTGGATATCGATCGCTTCGAGCGTCGTGACGGCTTTTTCCGCCGGGAATTTATGCGCAATGGCCCAGCGCGGAAAGCGGCTCACTTGTCCGAGGCGTTGCTGCCAATCGAGCCGATCGACTTTGTAGACAACCCCATCAATATCATAGCCAAGCCCAGCGCGGCGCTCGACCATATTACTGTAAGCTTCGAGCAAAGACGCGACGTCCACATGGGCTTTGAAAAGTGTATTGGTCTGGAAACCCCAGTCGGCGAGTTTTGACACCGCCTCAGTCTGGGTTTCAG
>JBCBDI010000211.1:0-4469 GCA_038529885.1 Pseudomonadota bacterium | reverse complement strand
CAGCTCAGGACGCGCCGCAATCAAGACATCGCCTTCGGAATTTTCTTCCACAATTACAGGGAATAAGATGGGTAGACTGTTCAATAAGCGATCAATGTCATTGCCATCGAAAATCATCGTCGCGCGATCACCGGAATATGCAATCAGGTCTTCGCTCAGGATGATGCGCCGGTCCGAGTATCGGTTGGCGTCGACAATCAGTTCCGCCAGGGTGGCGTTTTTGTAGCGAAGTCGTCCCTCGCGCCAGGTGGCGAAGTCTTCGGGGCGAAGCGGTTCCACACCGGACAGCCCGTCTTTCTCCGTGGCGCTGATCATTTGCCCGGCCGTGATTGTCCGTTTGCTGCTCATACTGGTCGGCGCGGCGTTGAGCATCAATGGATGATCCACTTCAACGGCGCCCTCGGCCACCGAAAGCCTGACAATGCCGGCGCTTTTGCGGACATCAAATACAGTGCCCAGGACGGTAGCTGTAAAGCGCTCCGCCTCAACGATAAAGGGGCGTGCGGGATCTTTGGAAACATCAAACACGGCGGCGCCACTTATGAGCGTCACACGCCGCTCCGTATCCGACATTGCGACCTGTAATTCTGAGGCAGCGCCAAGTGTTATGTTGGACTGGTCCGCAAGTGTGATGGTCTTGGTTTCACCGAGCTCGGAAGAATATGATAAGGGGGCAGGGGCGCTGACGATGGCAATCGATTGCGATGGCCAGGCTTGGCTAAAGACTACGAAACTAACCGCTGCAGCTATCCCGGTAAGACCGCCCAGGGCCCACCGGCGCCGTCGTGCGGAAAAGTGTGTGAGCTTGGAAAAGACATCGCGGATTGTGGGCTTGGATCTCGTATCCCGAAGCAATGCGGGGTCGAGCTTTGATTCATCCAGCGTTCCGAGAGCTGACCATAAGCTGACCGCCTGGTCATAGGCATCTTCATGGCGCGGGTCAGATGCACACCACAAGGCAAACGCCTTTTCTTGCTCAGCCGTCAAATTGCCCGAGCTCACTTTCAAGCGCCACTCAATTGCGGCTTCTTCAATTTCAGCAGGATAGTCCAAGTTCCGCCAAGTCATAACGCGTCTCGCTGCGCCGGTTCTTTTAGAGCGTTTTTGATGTCGAGCACGGCGCGCGCGACATGCTTGATCACCGCGCTTGGAGTTATTCCAAGGCGTCGGCCGGTCTGGCTGAAATTCAACCCGTCGATCCGGTGCAGGATAAAGGCTTTGCGACGATTTGTGGGCATAGCTGCGATCACGTCATTAATAAGCTCAAGTTGTTCCTTCACCTCTAAGACGTTTTCGGGACTGTTATCTAAACCCTCGAGCGCAAAAAACAGGTTTTCGATTTCGAAGTCATACTTGGTTCGTACGGCAATATGGCGCCGGCTATCGAGCATCAGGTTTCGAGCCGTGCGCCAGAGGAATGCGCGCAAGTGTTTGATGCGACTTAGGTCTTTATGTCCAGCAAGTTTGGCGAAGGCTTCATGCGTTATGTCTTCGGGATCTGGTGGGCCATTTCCAAAACGCTGTCGCAAATAGCCGGTCAACTCCCGCGACGTCGCCTCATACAGCAAGCTCAGATCGTTTCTCTGGCGCCCATTTTGAGGTCCATTCAGGGACTGATCATCGCTGGGCAGCGAGGGTGATGCCTCCTCCTCATTGTGTGCCGACACCGTCGTCCTCACGAGGCGTACCTCGATGCGATCTCATATTCTCGATGCTGATAGTCTTTTGCGTGGGTCACCCTGCACGTCCTTTGGTATCGGTGCGGCCAATCATTGAGATTGATACGCATTAAACTACTCAGCCATAATCATTTTTCAAGAACTCTAGGGACGTCGTTCGAGTCTGCTCAGGTTTGTTCCCCGGAACAAGAAAATCATTTTGATTCTGGTATAAAATTCATCGATTCAATCGTCTTTAGAACATAAGCCTTATAACACGAGGGGCGCGCGCGCCCGCGCGCCATCGAAGCGATAGAGACCGATCAACTGGAATGATATCGGACATGAGCAAAAGCAATCTCGCAAAACGTGCCAGCCATGCGGGTGCCATGATCACGGAACAAAGACAGTTGGTTTGTCGGATTATGGAGCGATCCCACGACCATCCAGATGCCGAACAAGTATTTGCCAGAGCCCGCGATCATGATCCGCGCATATCCCTCGCGACAGTCTATCGAACGCTGAAGACGCTCTCCGACCTGGATCTAGTCATCACTCATGATTTTGGCGACAATCGCACGCGCTATGAAATCAAAAAAGAGGATCACCACGATCACCTGATTTGCGTCGCAAGTGGTGAAGTGATCGAATTTCGAGATCCGGAACTGGAACGACTAAAGAAGAAGATTGCAAAAAGACTGGGCTATGAGCTGGAAAGCCATAGTCTGGAACTTTACGGACGCCCAAAATCGTAATCATCTTCACATCGCACAATCAGAGCATGCGCTGCAGATGGAATATATCTTCCGGCTTACAATTCAGAACGAAGAGGGGAGATGGCAGCCCCGCCTCATTCCTTTATCAATGACCGCTCTTGCGTTTTCGCCATTCTGCTCATGTTTCGCGCTTTGCTCCGCGCAGAGGTACTTTGACGCATTGGTCGTGAAATAAATTCCTATAGTGTCGAGAATGACTTGCAATCGCAGGTATTGGAGTGTTCTATTGCCCACTGAAGAGCAGCATGCCCTTGAAGCTGACTCACATCCGCGCCCGAAGGGTCGTCTTGCACGTCGCGCCTTCTGGATCTGGATCGTGTATCAGTCGGTCAAAGGTATGATCACGCTTTCACTCATTTGGATCCCATTGCTCTGGTTTTGGCTCCGCGGATAACATCACCTTGAAAGGAACCTTTCTCGATGAAGACAGTTTTGATGAGACTATCAACCCTTGTGGCGACCTGCCTGTTTTTGAGTTTTGGCGCGTCAGCACAAGACCGCATCGTGTCTGTTGGCGGCGATGTGACCGAGATTATCTACGCGCTGGGCGAGGGCGATCGTATCGCGGCGACAGACTCAACAAGCGTGTATCCTCTGAAAGCGCTAGCGACCCCCAAGGTCGGGTATGTCCGGAATCTGTCAGCTGAAGGGGTCTTGTCCGTCGAACCCGATCTGATTTTGATCAGTGGGGCGGCCGGCCCTGCCGATGCCCTGGATCAAATTCGCGCCACAGGTGTGCCGATGGTCGAGATGGAAACGGAATACACCGTCGACGCCATTCTCGAAAAGACGCAGCGGGTTGCCGATGCGATTGGTGTCGCCGAAAAAGGCGCGGCGCTGGCAGCGACCATTGAAGCCGAGTGGACGGAAGCGCAGCAGGCGATTGATACATTAGATGGTGAGCCTAGCGTCCTGTTCTTCTCAACCGTGGCGGATGGCTCGCCGACGGCAGCCGGTAAGGATACGGCCGCGCATGGTGTTATTGAAATGATTGGCGGCAACAATGCCTTTGGCGAACGCACGGGCTATAAGCCGATTTCCTTTGAATCCGCCGTTGCGGCGGACCCGGACATTATCTTGGTTATGAATTTTGTTGTGGCGCGCATGGGCGGTATTGAGGAAGTGATTTCCCATCCGGCCATTTCGCTGACATCTGCCGCTCAAAATGACCGCGTCTTCATGGTGGATGCCGTGACGGTGATGCAGTTCAGTCCACGGACTCCGAAAGCCGCCGGCCGGCTTGCAGCGGAAATCAAAGCCAGACTTGATAGCGCTGATGCCAGCTGAGACGGCAGAGGGGTCAGAGGCGAACTCCCTATCCGTGGCGCGCGAGAAAACCGGTATTGCAGTCCTGGTCGCGAGCGGTGGACTCGCCATCCTGGGCATGATCTTCGCGGTCACGATGGGCCCGCTCAATATCAGCTCTGGCGATATGTTCACCGTGTTGCTCAGCCAGGTCGGCCTGGCCAATGCGGACTCCGTGTCGACCGTTAAGACCGGTGTGATTGAGAACATTCGCATGCCCCGCGCCGTGCTCGGCTTTTTGGTCGGCGCCGCGCTCGGTTCCGCTGGTGCCGCCATGCAGGGATTCTTCCGCAACCCTTTGGCCGATCCCGGCCTGATTGGCGTCTCAACAGGCGGTGCCTTGGCCGCCGTCGCTGTGATCGTTCTTGGCGGTTCACTTTTGGCGCCGGTGCTGGAACCGCTCGGCGCATTCGCCTTGCCGCTCATCGCCTTTCTTGGATCGCTCGGAGCCGTTGCCCTGATCTATCAGGTCTCGCTGATCGAAGGCCGCGTGATCGTCGCCACGATGCTGCTCGCCGGCGTTGCGGCCAATGCGCTGGCATTCTCGGGCATCGGTTATTTGACGTTTCTGGCAGATGATACGCAATTGCGCGATCTGACCTTCTGGACGCTGGGCTCCCTTGGAGGAGCGATCTGGGATCGGGTTTTACCGGCGGCCTTGCTTATGGGCATTTCGATTATCGGATTGATGACGCTTGCGCGGCCGATGAATTGCCTTGAAGGCAATTCA
>JBCBDI010000210.1:0-4500 GCA_038529885.1 Pseudomonadota bacterium | reverse complement strand
ATCAGCGTCCCGCGTCCTGGGCCAATTTCAATCAAAGTGACTTGCTCCGGCGCCCCGAGCACTCGCCATTCATAAGCGAGCCAAAGCCCGATCAGTTCGCCAAAGATCTGACTGATCTCCGGCGCTGTGATGAAGTCTTCCCCAAGGCCGGGCCGGGTGGCGTAATAACCATGCCGCCGATCGTGCAGGCAGAGATCCATATAGGCCGCAACTGATAGGGGACCGGACGCCCGGATCATCGCTTGAAGGCGGGATTTGAGAGTCGTATTGGGCGTATTCATTCTCTGTCATCCCGGCCGGAGCGCAGCGTAGAGCCGGGACCCAGCTTGTTCTTTCATAGCCTCGGGGTCCCGGAGAAGCTCTGTCGAGCTTTCCGGGATGACACTTAACTCGCGGTCGGACTAACGGCGCTCTTCGTCTTCAACGCGTTCCAGACCAGCCACGCGCCGCCGATCCACATGGGCAGTGACAGGATCTGACCCATCGTGATCCATTCCGGTAGGCCAGAGACGAAAGCGTCAGGTTCGCGGAATTGCTCTGAGACGGTTCTGCCAAAGGCATAGAACAGGAGGAAGAGGCCGCCAATCAAGCCCGGGCGTTCGAGGGCTTTGAAGCGCCAGACCAGTATCGGCAAAATGATCGCTGGGATCAGCCCTTCGAGGGCGGCTTCGTAAAGCTGGCTCGGATAGCGGGCCACTTCATCGCCGCGATAGACCCACTCGCCCGTCTGCCAATTATAGGCGCTGGGCGTGGAGCCGCGCACATAGCCTTCGGGAAAGATCATACCCCAGCTGCTGCCGTCCGGGACTGGGCGGCCATAGAGTTCGGCATTGATGAAATTCGCGATCCGCCCAAACAGAGGGCCGAGCGGTGCCACGACCCCGGCAATGTCGCCAATGGAAAGCAATGAGATTTTGCGCTGACGGGTGACCCATAGGAGGGCGATGACCACGCCAAGGAGACCGCCATGGAAGCTCATCCCGCCTTCCCAGATCCGCAGCAGGCTGGCCGGATCTGCCATGGTCTGATCCCATTGATAGGGCAGCTGATAGAAGAGGATATAGCCGAGGCGGCCGCCAAATATGACGCCCAGAGTGACGTAGAAGAGGATATCGTCGATATCATCCTTATCGGCTGGGCTGACACCGCCCCACAAAGCCGGGCGTTTGACCAGGGCCAAGGCCAAGCGCCATCCCATCAAAAGCGCGCAGATATAAGACAGCGCATACCAACGGATTGGGAACTTGCCGAGGCCGAGAAAGCCGAGATCAATTTGGAAGATGGCCGGGGACATTTCCGGGAAGCTCATGGCGGATATGGCGAGCAGACTCATGCGGCGGTCTTTCCTGTCGGCTTTTCAGTTCCCATCTGCTACGGACAAATCGGAACAGGTTCAAGACGCGCAAAGGAGTCCATGACATGTCGAGCAAGAGCCCCATTCTTGATGATCTCGCTGGATTGATGACCGGTGCCATGGGCGCTGCGCGAGCTGCTGGCGAAGAAGTGAAAACCGCTGGCGAGGCACGCGTGCGGGCCATGATCGCCGATATGGACCTCGCCAGCCGCGAAGAAGTTGAGGCATTGAAGGCGATTGCCGTAAAAGCGCTCGAACGGGTCGAAGAGTTGGAAAAACGCCTGGCAGCCCTAGAGAAATAGGGCTTTCCACTGCTTTTTAAGCAAGACTCTTGCGCGATGAGTCGGGCATGAGTAGCTTCTCCCCAGGCAAGAATGCCTCACTGATTCGGAAGGGGGAATCCAATGAGCCTGTCCGTAGATCGTTCCCAGACAATGGATATCGATGCCCTGGAGCTTGTCGAAAGCTGCCTCACTGAGGCCGGCTGGGAGTTTCAGCGCGACGAAGACGATGAAACCGTACAATGCATCGCCGCCTCAAAATGGGGTGACATGGGCGGCATGTTCGCCAACCGGAATGAACCTCCGGCCATGCATTTTTCGATCACATTGGATGTCAAACCGACCGAGTCGCGTCGCATGGCGATTGCTGAATTGGTGATGATGGCGAATGAACGTCTCTGGCTCGGCCACTTTGATTATTGGGCCGATGAAGGGGTCATCATCTTCCGTCATGCGATGCCGATGCTGGACCGGGTTGAACCGGAAGCCGGCGAAGTGCGTGCGGTGATGGCCGCAGGCTTGGATGCGGTGAACATGTTTGTCCCAGCCTTCAACTTTGTCATTTGGGCAGGCAAGACCCCGCGTGAAGCTTTGGAAGCAGCTCTGTTCGAAACTGCTGGCGAAGCGTAAGCCCGTCGATTAAAGACCTCGTCTAACATTACGAGGTGTCTTCATGGCAGATAAGCGCATTACCTTGATCGGCGCAGGCCGTATGGGATCAGCATTGGTCGGCGGCTGGCTAAAAGCCGGGCGGGCCGGGCAAATCGATATTGTTGATCCGAAGCCTGCCGACCAGGTGCTGAGCTGGGCCGCCGAGGGCAAAGTCACGCACAATCCCGCGATTGCCCCTGCAGACATTTTGGTGGTTGCGGTTAAGCCGCAAGTCTTTGGCGCGCTGGCCGATGAGATCGCGCAGCGTGTCGGACCGCAGACCTTGGTGCTCTCAATCATGGCGGGCGTGTCCTTGGCGACACTAGAGACAAAGCTCGGCTCGTCGCTTGTCACGCGGGCCATGCCGAACACGCCGGGTTTGGTTGGCAAGGGCGTCACCATTCTCTGCACCAAGACTGGCGCAGCCGACGCGCACACCGCTGAACTAGAAGCCCTGCTGGCACCACTTGGGGCGGTCGAGGGGCCGATCGGCGAGGCAGACCTCCCGGCGGCGACGGCCGTGTCGGGCTGCGGGCCGGCTTATGGATTCTTGCTCGCCGAAGCGATGGCCGCAGCCGGCGTCGCGCATGGTCTCGCGCCCGAGCTTGCCATGCGGCTGGCGCGTAAGACGGTAGAGGGTGCTGGCGCACTCATGGAAGGCAGCGAGGAGGACGCCGCGACGCTTCGGAAAAACGTCACCTCGCCGAACGGAGTGACGCAGGCCGCGCTTGAGGTCTTGATGTCGCCGGACGCCATGCCATCTATTTTCGAGGAAGCGATTGGCGCCGCGATCAAACGCGACGCCGAGCTCTCGAAGGAGACTGAATGACCCGCGATGAGATCATCGAAAAAGGCGTCCGCGCCGCGTTAGAGCTCGCCGAAACCGAGAAATGGGGATCGCTCTCGCTCGCGGCCATTGCCAAAGAGGCCGGGCTGGCGCTGAAGGACTTTCATGGCGCTGCCGATAAGGATGATCTTTCTGCAGCCGTGGAGCCCCTGTTTGATGCGGGCATGAGCGAAGGCTCTATCGATCCAGAAGAGACGCCGCGAACGCGCCTGTTTGATGTGATCATGATGCGGTTTGAAGCCATGGAAGAGGTGCGCGATGGCGCGGTCTCGTACTTGCGCTGGCGGGATCGCTCGTTTGATGGATTGGCGCTGCGCCTCAAAGCGCGCGCGGCCACCGCGAAATGGGCGCTGGCCTGTGCAGGACTAGATGGCTCGAGCAAGATCCCGCGCGGCGTTCAGGTCGCAGCCCTTGGCTGGGCGATTGCGCAAGCCGAACGCGCTTGGCGCCAAGAGCTTAGCGAAGATCTCAGCCAAACCATGGCGGCCTTAGATGCCGAGCTGATCAAACTGGAAGAGCGCATAGAGTGGCTCGACAAGCGCCGCGCCCGTCGCAAACCTGCCGCAGAGACCAACGCTTAATAGGGCAGTCTGAGGCGCACGCGTAGTCCGCCAATCGGGCTGGTTTCCAACCGAATGTCGCCGCCATGAGAACGGGCAAAATCGCGCGCAAGCGTGAGGCCAAGGCCCGTGCCGGAAACATTTTGCGAGCGCGCATCATCGAGGCGGTGAAAGGGCCGGAACGCATCTTCGCGTTTGTCCTCCGGGATGCCCGGTCCGTCATCGTCGATCAAAATCTCCGCCATGCGCGGGCCTTTAACCAAACGCACCTCACAGCGATTGCCATAGCCAACGGCGTTCGACATCAAGTTGGAGAGCGTTCGCGTCAGCGCCATAGGTCGCACCGTGACCGTGATCTCTTCGGCCTCTGGCACGTCGGCGCCATCAATCCGTTCCGCGACGGTGCGCGCGATATGGTCAAGCCGCAGCGCTTCGGCCCGCTCGCCTTCTTCGCCGCTCGCAAAAGCGAGATACTCATCCAGCATTTTCGACATGTCATCGAGATCGGCGCGCGCCCCGGTGATCTCCTCAGACTGTTCCATCATGGCGAGTTGCAGTTTGAGGCGGGTGAGCGGCGTGCGCAGGTCGTGACTGACCCCCGCCAGCATCGCGGTGCGCTGTTCGGCAAAGGCGGTCAGGCGTCCGCGCATATCCGTCACGGCCCGGGCCGCGTCCCGGATCTCGGTCGCGCCGCTTGGCCGGAAGCCCGGCATGTCGCGGCCGCGACCAAAGGCTTTCGCCGCTTCGGTCAGGCGAAGGATTGAACGAACCTGATTGCGCAAGAACGCAAAGGAAAGCGCGAGCATG
>JBCBDI010000209.1:0-4503 GCA_038529885.1 Pseudomonadota bacterium | reverse complement strand
ATATGGCCTTCTTATTCCTCGCTCAGTCGGCTTGGCCGGATAAGTTGGACCGCATTTTTGTCGACAGTGAACGCCGCCAGCAGGTCAAAGAAGTGGGTGATGCGGCGCGCCATGGCATCGAAACCTATTTGTGGACGCAAACAGTGATTAGCGCCCTGATTACCGTGCTGACTTATGGCACGCTTGTCGCGCTCGGCGTTGATAATGCACTGTTCTTATCAACCCTCATATTTGTCTTGAATTATATTCCGACAATCGGATCGATTGTGGCGGCATTGGTTCCACCGCTCTTTGCGCTCGTACAGCCGGAGGTTGCGTCATGGATCCCTGGGGACGCGCCAAATGATAGCTATATTTTCGCCGCTTTTGTCCTTGCCGGGGTGAGCTTTTGGCAATTCTCAATCGGTAACTTTGTCCAGCCCAGAATTATGGGAGACACGCTCAACCTATCGGCCCTCGTGGTGCTGCTCGGCTTGGCAATTTGGGGGGCGATCTGGGGTATCCCAGGGATGTTCTTGTCCGCACCTTTGACGGTGCTGATGATGATCCTGTTTGCTCAGTCAGAGTCGACAAAATGGATTGCGATCTTGCTCTCGGCGAATGGGGAGCCGCTGTCGCGCGATATAGTGACAAGTGCCGGTATTGAAACGCCCAACAACTCGGATAGCGAGTAAACGTTACAGGATCGTGTGAATTTTTTACTTGGCAGGAACCGAGGATCGCTCCATTTAGCGAGACGTTGGGACACTAATGTCACAAAAAAGTTCTGGCCTCCGCGTGCGTCCCCCCACCCAGCCTGCGGATGAGGCCAGTTGGGCCCACTGGACAGTCCCCGTTCGGTGGGCCCACTCATTTCTGGACATGCTTTGGCGCTAAGAAATTGACTGCATAAACTTGCGCACAGCGTCAGTCGCGAGCGCGAATTGAGCAAAGCTTGGCTTGGTCGCCGTATAGGTTTTTATGTCAGCCAGAAGATGAGATCGGGCCGTTTCATGCTTGTCGAGCCAGGCCTGTTCGGTTTGTTCTTTGAAGGCCAAAATTGCAGCCTCTGATTGTAAGTCTTCGAGCTCTCTCACCAAGCCGCGGGTCGCGAGGCGATCCCAGTGTGGCATATCTCTCAGCGCCGAGACGGCCGCTGCGCGCAAGCGATCGAGGGTTAAGGCGCTGCCAACCGAGGTGAACACCCTTGTCGCGATCTCCGCAGGCTTTTCGGCGCGCGCGGCGAGCTTGGTAATCAGCGGCGCTGCAGACGCATGCGTGAGGCCAGCCACCGACGTTGCGAGGTCGCGTGGGACCTCATCTCGTGCAAGCAAGTTGATGCGGCGTTGATGGACCGCTTTTTCATAAGCGGGCAGCACGGCGACGCTGAGCGAAGCGAGCGCTTCTTTTGCTTCAGTGAGGTGCTCAATTTTGTCCGCGATTGACCCGTCAAACTGCTCCACAAGGATGCCATGGGTGAGGCGCTTCAAGGACTCTGCCAGGGCAGCGTGCAGGCTCAACTGGCGCTCTGCAGGCACCTGATTGTCCAAAGATTCGATCTGCCGCTTCAATTGGTCGACGCCAAACAATGCCAACGCCACTTCAAAGGCCGCTACAATTTCTGAGTTCGACGCACCGGACTGTTCGCGCAGTCTGAGCATGACCACCGGACCTGCGGTGTCGATGATGCGATTGGCGAGGACGGTAGAGATAATTTCGCGCTTCAATCGATGCGCTTCCATGGCGTCGGGGTGAGCGAGCAGGGCGTCAGGGAAATAGGCTCTCAGCGTCTCACCAAAAAAGGGATCATCCGGCACATCCGACGCCACGAGATCGTCGAACAAAACAATTTTCGTCCAGGCCATGAGGACGGCAATTTCCGGCCGGGTGAGCGCGCGTCCATCCGAGGCGAATTGGGTCATTTGCGACGTGCTAGGCAGACCCTCGACGGCGCGATCGAGCACGCCTCGATTTTCGAGCCGCACCATCAGACGCTCAAATGCACTATGGTCTCGCAGCGAGGTTTGCTCAGCGAGACTGAGCGCGCCCGTTTGAGCATAATTGTGAGCCAGAACATGCTCAGCCACTTTGTCGGTCATAGAGGCCAGCAACCCATTGCGGTCATCCGCGGGGAGGGTGCCGCGTTGAATCGCTTCGGTGCAGAGGATCTTGATATTGACCTCATGGTCTGAGCTATCGACGCCCGCAGAATTGTCGATCGCATCCGTGTTGAGGCGCACGCCGTTTAGTGCGGCTTCGATCCGGCCGGCTTGCGTCAGACCGAGATTGGCGCCTTCGCCGACGACCTTTGCACGGAGATCCGATCCATTGATCCGCAAGCCATCATTTGCGCGGTCGCCGGCATCGGCGTGGCTTTCATGACCGGCTTTGATATAGGTGCCGATCCCACCGAACCAGAGCAGTTCGCACTCAGATTTTAGGAGCGCATGAATGAGTTCGTCAGGTGTTACCTGATCTGAGGCGAGCCCGGTCAGCGCCTTGATCTGCGGCGACAGCTCAATCGCTTTTGCGCTGCGATCAAAAATGCCGCCGCCTTCGCTGATCAGGCGCTCATCATAATCGCTCCAGGAGGAGCGTGGCAGGTCAAACATGCGCTGGCGTTCCTGCCAAAGACGTTCGGGGTCTTGCGGGTCAGGGTCGACAAAAATGTGCATGTGGTTGAACGCCGCCTGCAGACGGATCTGTTTCGACAGCAGCATGCCATTGCCAAACACATCGCCGCTCATGTCGCCGCAGCCAATCACAGTGAAAGGCTCGGTTTGAATGTCTTTCCCGAGTTCACGGAAATGGCGTTTCACCGCTTCCCAGGCACCGCGCGCGGTGATGCCCATCTTCTTATGGTCGTAGCCTGCAGATCCGCCAGAAGCGAATGCGTCGCCGAGCCAGAAGCCGTGCGAGACGCTGATCTCATTAGCGATGTCCGAGAAAGTCGCGGTGCCCTTGTCGGCGGCGACGACCAAATATGGATCGTCCCCATCATGAATGACCGTGCGCGCCGGAGGCTGGACCTCTCCGTCGACGAGATTGTCTGTTAGGTTCAGCAGGCTGGTGATAAAGGTCTTATAGGCGGCGACCCCTGCGTCACGGATCTCTTCGCGGCTTCCGCCAAGCGGTAACTGTTTTGGATAGAAGCCGCCTTTAGAGCCCACCGGCACAATGACCGCATTCTTCACCTGCTGCGCTTTGACGAGGCCGAGGACTTCGGTTCGAAAATCATCGCGCCGATCAGACCAGCGCAGACCGCCGCGCGCGACAGGACCAAAGCGGCAATGCACGCCTTCGACTTGCGGTGAGGAGACGAAGATCTCCCGATACGGTTTCGGGGCGGGTAAGTCCTCCAGGTCCCGGCTTGCAATCTTGAAGCTGATGAACGGGATCGGTTGGCCGCCCGGGCCTCGCTGATAGAAGTTCGTGCGCTGTGTTGCCATGATCAAATCAGCGAGGCGGCGAATGACACGGTCATGATCCAGGGAGGGTACGTCTTTCAGCGCATCTTCGATCGTGTCGCCAAGCGTGACCATTGCACCGTCGCGATTGGGTTCGAAGTCGGGATCAAACCGCGCTTCGAACAGGTCCATCAAATGGTTGGTCAGAAGTGGATTGTTTTTCAGCGCCTCGATTTGAGTTCGGCGCGCAGGATCCAAACCGGTTTGGTGACGATAGGCGCAAAGGGCGCGGCACAGCGCGGCTTGGCGCCAGTTTAAACCCGCATCAAAGACCAGAGCGTTGAACCCATCGTTTTCAGCGAGGCCGCCCCAGATGGCGGCGAAGGCCTGTTCAAAGGCGCCAGCGACATCTTCAAGCTCGATCTCTGCGCCATCGGCGCGGCGCATACTGTGCGCATGGACCCAATAGGCGTCAGGACCATCTTCTGCCGCTTTAGTGGCCGGACGAATCGGAAAGCCGGTCTCGAATTCGACAAACAGCCCCATGCGCTCAAAAATCGGCACACAATCAGACAGCGCGATAACGCCATCGCGAGAATAGATCTTGGCGCGCACTGAATTTTTTGCATCACCGTCCCGGCGGAAGGCGCGCACGCAGATGGGCCTCTCTTCGTTCAAGCGCGCCAGCATGGAAACGTCCATCATTGCCTCTTCGGGCGCAAAGGCTTCGCGATAACCGGCGCTGAAACCGCCACTGAACAGTAAGGCGAGCGAGCGCTCGTCTGCATTGAGATCGCTCGACATGATCGCATCGCGGAACCGATCATCCCAGGTGCGAGCAAGCTCCGCGATCTTTGACTCTAGCTCTTTCAGATCCGGCTTTGGCGGCGTTTCTGGAAGAGCGGTTTGGAACAAAACGCGGACCATGGTGGCGCCATCAAAGCTTGGTTGAAAGCTGGTCATTTGGCCTTGCCAAGTGGCTTCAATCGCTTCGGCGATGTGACGGCGTAAGCCCGTATCATAGGCCTCGCGAGGGACGAAGGCGATGGTGCTGACAAATCGGCTAAATCGGTCCTCTCGCGTAAACACTCGCACCCGGGGACGTGCAACCAATTCA
>JBCBDI010000208.1:0-4521 GCA_038529885.1 Pseudomonadota bacterium | reverse complement strand
AATTTCAGAGACGACGTGCATAAGCGTGCGTTCGCCAGCTAAAAGCAGCGCAATTCCATAATCCAATTCCTCATCGCGCAGAAATAAGCGCGGATCGAAACCTGGGGCATTCGCCCGTATTTGGTTGACATTCACCATGGTGATCTGAGAATGCCCGTGAATTGTGTAAAAGTGCAAGACAGGAAACAAGGAATGGCAGAGCAAGCCTATGACGATCGGGACGGCTATATCTGGATGGACGGTGCGTTTGTCCCATGGCGGGACACGAAAGTTCATGTGCTGACGCACGCCATGCATTATGCCTCTTGTGTGTTTGAAGGTGAGCGCGCCTATGGCGGGGTCATATATGCGTCACGTCGCCATTCTGAGCGGCTCGCCAATTCGGCGAAGATTATGGGTTTTGAGCTGCCCGTCTCCGTCGATGAGCTGGAAAGCATCAAGGCTGAGACGCTCGCAAAGTCGGGTCTTGAGAACGCTTATGTTCGCGCCTTTGCTTGGCGCGGCAGTGAAATGATGGGCGTTTCGGCGCAAAGCAATTCCATTCATCTCGCCGTCGCCGTCTGGGCTTGGGGCGATTACTTCGACGATAAGATGAAGGGCATCCGCATGACGCATGCGATGTACCGTCGTCCGGATCCGCTGACCGCACCATGCCATGCCAAGGCGGCTGGGCTCTATATGATCTGTACGCTGTCCAAGCATGCCGCTGAGAATGAAGGCTATGCGGATGCGCTGATGCTCGATTATCGCGGGCAAGTGGCTGAAGCGACGGGCGCGAACATCTTTTTCATGCGCGATGGGGCGCTGCACACGCCAACCCCAGACTGCTTCTTGAACGGCATCACCCGCCAAACCGCGATCAAGCTCGCCAAGGCGCGCCAGATCGAGGTGATCGAGCGCGCCATCATGCCGGACGAACTCGGCACATTTGATGAGTGCTTTATCACAGGGTCGGCAGCTGAAATCACACCTGTGGCCGAGATTGGCGAGTTCACCTTCAAGCCAGGCTATACATCAGAGGCTCTGGTGAATGACTATGCCGACTTGGTCTATCGCCGGATGACGATGCCGGCTTAGGACGCTGGTCGAAACCGGCAGACAAACGGGTTGAGCCACAATGTGTCGGTGCTTTCGGCGCAGACAAACTCATACACCTCGTATGGATAGCGCTCTGTCAGAGACGGAATGAGTTCTCTGACGTCGGTCTGTGCGCGCGTGATGAAGACCGGGTCACCGTCGATGGGATCTCCGAAATGCACCGGGTCTAAGGGTGAGAATTGCCGATCGCCGACAAAGTCTGGATGGGCCTGCGCAGCGAGCAGTCGAATGCCATCATGCGCAATGTATTCCGACAGGATGGAAAGCTGTCGCTCCATCAAATAGGCATGCGTCACGCCGGTTTCGGCGAGCTTTAGATCAGGAATATTGCTGTGCACGAAGTCGGAGGTCCATGCCCGGCGTCCCCAATCGGGATATGTTGTTGTCGTGAACAAGAGCGCCATCGCAGATGCAATTGCAGCGCCCTTTGCGAGCGTCTTCCCGTCACCCAGGGCCCGCCAAAGTCCGACAAAGAACAAGACACCGGTCAGCATTTCCCACACGATGAGATAGCGCCAGATGCGCGCGATCAGTAGCCAACAGACCCACGTCGCCAAGAACATAAAGATCAGAAGCAGGAAGGGGTCGTGTTTGCCTTGTTTGCGACCTCGCGCCATCGCGAAGGCGGTGCAGCCGATCCCAATAAAGGCGAGCAGCATGCGCCCGTCGCGCGTATCGGCGTTTTCAGAAAAGGTCGCCGTCGTCAGCCATTGCCACGGCAAGGTGAGATAAATCCAAATCTGCTCCAGCTGGAGCGGATTGAAACTTGGCTGTTCTTCAATGATGAGCTCGGAGGCAAAAACACCGTTTGCGACCGGAAAAATTGGGTTCCCGGTCTGCACCGCACGAGCGATCATATAGGGCGCATCCAGGACCAGGAAAGCGCCAAGGGTGGCAGCGCCAGCCATGAAGACCAGCTTGAACCGCTTGCGCCCGATGAGCGCAATCGTCAGGCAGATCACTAAGACCGATGGCAGAGAGGTCAGTTTCAAAGCCGCCGCGATGCCACAAAACACGCCCGCTAGGATGAGGTGTTTCGCCTGGTCCTTGGTGTAGAACAGGAGCACGCAGTAAATGCTCGCGAGCAGGAAGAGCGCGGTGATATGCTCATTCCCCCAAGAGCCAAATTGGGTCACTGTCATCGTCGCGCTGAGGCCCATGATGACAGCGCCCGGAAGCGCGATCGCATCATAGAAGGTTGAGCGTGGGTCTGGGCTCACAAGAAGCAGAATGCGAAACACCAAAGCGCCGCATCCGGCAAGGATCGCCGCGTGGTAGAGCGCCCCAATATAGGGATGAAGCTCGAACAGCGTGTAATTGATGATGTCGGCGATTGGGTTCAAAAACGTGTGATACTGGGCCAAGGCGCCGTCTTCATAGGCTCGAAAATTGGCGCCCATCCAACCAAGATAGTAGTGATAGTTTTCGGTATCGAAAAAGCCGTCCATGCCGAGGACACGGTGGAGATAAAGCGCGTAAATAAAGATCAGCCAGAAGACCTGATGAGTCGGGCTTCTCAGCCGCTCCACTATCGATGCCATCGCAGATTTGTGCCCCAAATTCGCAGTTTTCAGCCTCGCCAACCGGTACGCATTTCGGCGAGGACATAGCTGCGATCTCTAGCACAGACGTGTAAACACAAGGTTTGATGTGGGTCGGTTGAGGTCCATTTGAGCGATGGCGCGGTCTTTTGCGCCTTATTCCCAATACGGCCTAGCCAAACACGATCCGTATGGCCCATTCTGCCACGCGAGCGGACCGGTCCGGAGAGACTGGACGCAAGACTATTCCACGAACCAATGGGGATTTAAATGACCATCAAAAAACCAATCCATGCTTTGGCACTCGGGGCCACCCTTGCCATCAGCCCCGTCCTGTTTACGCCGCAGGCGCAGGCTGAAACCTGTGTGCTCGATACGGATGGCGATGGCATCGCCGACGGCACTGGCGGCGCGACCGACAATGGCGGCGAAGACACCAATCTTGCTTGCGGCACCGGCGCGACAGCGAGCGGTGCGATCGGCGCCATAGCGGTCGGGGTCGGAGCTGAATCCAATGAGAGCTTTACCGTTGCCGTAGGTGGCTTGGCTTTGGCCAGCGGGGAGAACGCGACGGCGATTGGTGACTTTTCAACCGCGAGCGCGCCGGACGCTTTGGCCGTCGGGGCCGATTCTGTCGCCTCAGCCGAGGACTCAACCGCGATTGGCGAAAGCAGCCTCGCCTCGGCAGAAGGCGCAACAGCTATCGGTGAGGACTCGACCGCGACAGGCGTAGAATCCGTTGCGATCGGTGAGAATGCGTTCGCTTCCGGCAACAATGCCATCGCCATCGGGACCGATCTCGACACCAACAGCGACGGTGCCACAGCTGCGGGTGTTGGTGCGGTGTCCATCGGGGCGGATGCGACTGCCGGGTTCGATAATTCGGTCGCGATTGGTCAAGGCGCGGCCACCACGCGCGCCAATCAGATTTCGGTCGGCACGGCGACTAATACCGTCACGGTCGCTGGAATCACCTCAGCCGAAAGCCGGGCAGCGCAATCTGGGCCGCTTGAGCTTGTCACCTCGGACGCCAATGGAAACCTCGCCACAGATGGCGGCGTGTTTTTCAGTCAGTTCAGCGGCAACACGGCGGCCATCGCCACAAACTCGGCGGCGATTGAACGCCTGAGAGAAGGGACCGCCTCAATTGCCTCCATTCCTGACCTCTATTTGAACGCGGACGAGACTTGGGCGCTCGCAGGCGGCATCAGCGTTTATGATGATGGCTTTGGCGGTGAAGAGACGGCATTTGGTGGCGGCTTCCAGTTGCGCAGCTCCACCGAAGATCGCTGGTCTGTCGGCGTCGCGGCGGGCATCTCACGCAACACGCAAGTCGTTCGCCTGCAAGCGCGGATTGGGGGCTAGACCGGGCTCCCTAATGCCCTTGTGCCCGTGAGGGGGTCTGTTAGAGACCTGTTCTCATGGAGAAAGTCATTGTCTGCGTGAGGGGCAAATTGTGCAAAACATGAATGGCCTGGCTGTCAGGCTATCGCTCGGCGTCGCGCTTTCTTTGCTGATTGGGCAGTTTTTCTTTCGGCCGCTCTGGCGGGATGAGTTTTGGGCGCTGTATTTCGCCGCCCAAATGAACCGCTTTTGGACACGATCCGGTTCAAGATTTCCAATGATGTGCATCCGCCGCTCTATTTCAGCCTGCTGCATGGTTGGCTGCAACTCTATCAGCATGAGATTTTTGCCCGCTTCTTGAATTTGGTTTTCATCGTCCTCGCGGGGCTCAGCGCGTGGCGCATGCGGGGTCAGCGGGTGGAAGAAACAAAACTCTATCTGTTCCTGTGTGCGACCTCCTTTTGGCTGATCTTCTATGCGGCCGAGGTGCGCATGATGGGCGGGCTGTTCTTAGTCTCAGGCCTGTTGGTGTTGGTGG
>JBCBDI010000207.1:0-4542 GCA_038529885.1 Pseudomonadota bacterium | reverse complement strand
TTGGCGGACCTGGCGCCAGCCCTGACCGACGGATTGTCACGGTGCGGGGGGCAAAAGTGCGCTTCGTCTCGCGCACGGGCGGTTATTATTACAACCCAAATTATGGCTATTGGCATGCCCGTTATGGCTGGTGGAACCAGGCTGCGAAATGCTGGTACGACCGTGATGACAATCCGCCCGGTCGAATTGGTGGACCTGGTACAAATTGGGAAAACCCGCCCGGTTTGCGCGGTGGTCCTGGCGCGTCTCCCGATCGTTTCGGGCGTTGCCGGTAACCCTTCGCGCCCAGCGATGAGCGTTTAGGGCTTGATTTTACTCCCTCACCCCTTACCTACTTTTCGTAAGTTACTTAAAGTAGGTAAGGAGTCTTTGTGGACCAGACCACAACACAAACGCGCAAGCGCCTCTCCAAAGCCGATCGCAAACGGCAGCTTTTGGAGATCGCCAAAGCGATGCTTGAAGCCGATGGTGCAGACGCCTTGACCCTTGCTCGCCTCGCTGAACGTGCGGGCGTCAGCAAACCCATCGCCTATGATCACTTTGAATCGAAATCCGGCCTCCTCGTCGCCCTGCTCGAGGATACCAGCCGATATTATGAGACGGATGCAGAAGCCAAATTCGCGGCGGCGCCCGCCACGATCCCGGCCATCGCAGACATTGTCGCCGCGGCCTATGTGAAGTGCGCCATAGCCGCCGGGCCTGCCACGACAACGCTGGCAGCTGCTGCCGAAGCTGACACTGAAGCCCGAAGCGCCGGACGCGCTCTGCAAAGCCGTCACGGCGAAAGCTTCTCGCGCGCGTTCGAGCCGGTGCTCGAAGACGATCGCCCGCGCTTGCAACTTCTCTTCAGAGGCCTCGTCGCAGCTTCGAACGCCATTTGCGACGACCTCACCCAAAACAGAATCACCGCCGAAGCTGCGATCGAAACGCTGCGTCATCTTTTAGTGACCAGCCTGACGCCCTTCGCGCGGACCACGCTACACTAAAGGAGACCGCCATGATCTTGGTGACCGGGGCGACCGGAAATGTCGGAAGCGAGATTGCTCGCCAGCTCATTGCAAAGGGGATCCCGTTCAGGATTTATGTGCGCGATGCGGACAAAGCAGCGAGCTTGATCGGCTCTGACGGCTATGAAACCGCGCTTGGCGACTTTTCCGATGAGGCCGCCTTTGCCACGGCGCTCACGGGCATAGATGCCGTCTATATGGTCACCAATCAAAG
Organism: Pseudomonadota bacterium; assembly: GCA_038529885.1. Lineage (GTDB taxonomy): Bacteria > Pseudomonadota > Alphaproteobacteria > Caulobacterales > Hyphomonadaceae > Henriciella. The sequence continues at coordinate 3,321 of JBCBDI010000207.1, read as the reverse complement.
CGATGCGTTTAAGGCCGATCTTCAACGCATGATCAGACAGCATCACAAAGCGGTCGACCCCCGCCTGTTTGATCTGTCTGCCGAAGGCGATCCCGATAGCGATATCTTTTTTGTACGGCGCACCGGCGAGCTTGAGCACATTGTCCGCGAGGCCGATCTCAACTGGACCTTTTTACGTCCAGACTGGTTCATGCAGAACTTTGCCGGGTTCGTCGCCATGGGCATGGTCGCGTTTCCGGAAGGTCCTGGAAAAACCAGCTTCGTTGATGTGCGCGATGTGGCCGAGATTGCCCTCAAAGCCCTGACCGAGCCGGGGCACGGCCATCGCACCTATCGATTGACCGGCCCAGATGCGATGACATTTGCGGGCGCTGCGGCGCGGATCAGCAGCGTGCTCGGCCGAGATATTCCCTTTGTTGGCATCACGCCAGAAGACATGCGTGACGCCTTGATCGCGCAAGGCGCGGAAGACTGGTACGCGGAGATGAATGCCGAGATGACCTTCGCGGTTCGCATGGGCATGTCATTCAGCCCGTCCAACGATATTGAGTTCCTACTCGGTCGTAAGCCGCGCTCAATCGAAACGTATACCGCCGATCACATGCAAGCTTGGGCGACCCAATAGCGCAAAGTCCAGACGGCCTGTAAGCCGGGTTCTGTTCCCCCTTGCGGGTTCAGCAGTCATTCCTCTGCGACGTATCTTGCGACACGCCTGGTGCGACACACCCGGGGCGCAGGCTGAAGACGGCCCATGCGCACCCCCTATTCGGTCTTGCTCCTGGCGGGGTTTACCATGCGGGCCGCGTCACCGAAGCCCCGGTGGGCTCTTACCCCACCCTTTCACCCTTACCCCGGATCAAGTCCGGGGCGGTTTGCTTTCTGTGGCACTTTCCCTCGGCTTGCGCCGGGTGGACGTTATCCACCGCCATGTCTCCGTGGAGCCCGGACTTTCCTCCATCCCCGATCAAGTCGGGGACAGCGACTGCCCAGCCGTCTGGAGCGCTGGCTCATACAGGATTTAGGCCAAAAGGGCTAGGCATGCGCTCCGCTCAATCGCCCCAAATCAAAGGCTCGGCTTTATCCCTCACGATCTCGATCAGGTCCGGGTCCATGAACCGATAGAGATCTGGGATATCCAGCGCGTGCATGGTTTTGTATCGCACCTCATCGCGGAACTGAGCGCGCAGACGGGCCCGATGCTTGTCCTCCATGACGAGGATTATATCGGCCCAGCGAATATCTGCGACAGAGATCGGGCGTTTGGCTTGGCGAGACGTACCGGCTGATCGCACCTCGAGGCCAGCATCCTTCCGGAAGACGGCTTCTGCGGTTGGACTGCGCCACTTATTCTTGGAGCAGACGAACAGCACCTTTTTCGGCTCTGCCTCAGTCAATTCGCGTTCCCATTCTCTGTACGGCCAGAACCGGCCAAGCTGTTGCGCACGTTTCAGCTTGGCGGAGCGAAAGTAAAGCAGCCGCCATTGTTTTTCCTGCCAGCAGGCGCGTGGGCAGGTATTGTGTGTGTGTCCGCCATGCTTGCGACGCTGCGCGCGCCGCCAGGCTCGTGTGCGGTCGGTCATTGGTCTTGTCCTCATATCAAGTGCGGGGTCAGCAGCCGCAGCAATACGAGGAGGAGCGTCGTCTAAGTGAAATAGAGCGGGTAGACAAGTCCGATCATTCGAAGCGTGCGGAGGTCGGCTTGCCCGGTGACTTGATCTTGCAGCCAGCGCCGTTGAAACGCCCGCACCACACGCTCGGTTTGGTCGTCATAGAGCCCTGAAACCTCAATCCCATAACCGATACCCTCAAGCATGGTTTGCAGGCGGGCAACCGCTTTCTTGTCATCGCCTGGCCCGAGCCCGCGGCCAATCAAGTGCGGGCCTGTCGCGCGGGCGCGTTCGTTTCCGGCCGCGCCAGAATGATCAGTTAGTGACAGCGGCCACAGACCAATTCCCACGCGCGCAAGCTTCGACCAAGGAAAATGCTCGCCCGGATCATCCTTACGGGCCGGAGCAATATCAGAGTGGCCGACAATGCGATGGGCAGGGATGTCCCAACGATCAAGAATGCCATGCGTCAGCTGCATGAGGGCGTCGATCTGTACCTCAGGATAAGGTGGCAGGTCGCCACTTGGCAGCGGCCAGTCATGTCCGCCATTGACGATCTCTATCCCGATCGAGCGTGAGTTCAGATCGTCATCGCCTTGCCAGCTTGAGACCCCGGCATGCCAGGCGCGTTTGTCCTCGCCGACCAATTGCGCGACGCGGCCATCTTCCCAGATCATGTAATGAGCAGAGACTTGCGCCTCTGCATCGCACATTCGGTCGAGCGCTTCTTGGCCGGTTTCCATCCCCGTATAGTGGAAGACCAGCAGGTCGACGGGATGCTTGCGGTCATTAAAATTGGGGCTGGGATGGGCCTCAACTTTCATTCTTTCATGCCTCTTACTTTGTCTCCAAGTGCCGCCTCAGGCATAGCGCGATTTGGCCGGACGAGAATAACAAACACGCCGCCTAAGGAAATCGCTGCACCGACAACGAGTTGCAAGGTCAGAACCTCACCCAGCAAAACAATGCTGAGGACCACACCCCACACGGGCGTCATGAGGGTGAGCGGCGAGAGCAGCGAGATGTCATATTTTTTGATCAAACTGTAAAACGCGCCATGGCCGAAAACGCTGACGCCGAGCACAGCAAAAACGGTCGCGGCCCAAACCAGCCAACCGCCTTCAATGAAGGCGCTCCAGCCATTCTGGTCGCTCTCGACCAGGCCAGAGACGGCAAAGAGCGGCGCAAAACTAAACAGACCAATCCAAGCCTGCATTTGTAGCGCGCTGATGGACGGCATGCGCTTCATCAAAATGCCCGCGCCTGAGGCGATCAACGCGGCGATCACGACATATAATAAACCGTAACTCAGCTGGAACGTGTTCGGGTCGACCGCGATCAGGATTGCGCCGGCAAACGCCAACATGATGCCGAGCCCGCGCCGCCAGCCGACCACTTCGCCCAGAAAGGCCATGCTCATCAGCGTGGAAAACGGCACGCCGAGCTGCCCAACCACAGAGACGGAACTTGCTTCGGCATTGGCAAGCCCCATGAAGAGCAGACCAAAATGAACCGCACCCATGCCCATAGCGATCAGGAACAGCGTGCCCAAGTTTTTCGGGATCGGTCTTAAGGCCCAAAACAGGACCAGCGCGATCCCGGCAAAACGCATCCCCGCGAAGAAGATGGGCGGCACGCCGGCATCCGCGACCACCCAGCGTGTGACGACGAGGTTCAAGCCCCAGACGAAACACACAGCAGACAAAAGAAGGAA
>JBCBDI010000206.1:0-4580 GCA_038529885.1 Pseudomonadota bacterium | reverse complement strand
GATCTTGCTGGCGGCCTCGACCCATGCCGGCGAGGAGGCCCTTGCCCTTGATGCGTACATGAAATTGCCGCCTGACCAGTTCATGATCATCGCACCGCGGCATCCTGAACGCGGTGACGAAATCGATGGTCTTCTGTCCTGCACGCGATATGCTATTTCGCGGCGGTCAGAGGGAGATCCCGTCAATCAGGACACTCACATCCTGCTGGCGGATACGATGGGCGAAATGGGTTTGTGGTATCGTCTCGCAGATGCGGTCTATCTTGGCGGCGGCCATGCCCCGGGTATTGGTGGGCACAATCCGCTCGAGGCTTTGCGCCTAGACAAACCCGTAGTGACAGGGCCGAGCCTGTTTAACTTTAGCGACCTGTCGAAACGCCTCGAACCGCATCAGGGTTTTTCCATTGTCGAAGACGCCGAAGCGCTGGCTGACGCAATCCCATTGCCAGCTGTTTCGCAAAGCCTGCACGAGGTCTTAGAGGCCGACGCGATTGGTCCCATATCGAAGACGCTGAAGGCTTTGGAGCCGCTGTTCGAAAAGGCCGGGATCAAGCCATGAGAGAGCCCCGCTTTTGGTCTGGCAACATTGATCCGCGCTCCCGCGAAGCCGCGCCGCTCTTGCGGTTCTTGCTCACGCCCTTGGCTTGGATTTATGCCGAAGCAACCCGCCGAAAGATCGCTTCAGCCACGCCGCTTAAGGTCCGTCCAAAAGTGATCTGTGTTGGCAACCTGACCGTGGGCGGCGTTGGCAAGAGCCCCGTCGTGGCGGCCTTGCGGGCTTACTTCAAAAAGACCACCAGCTATCGCGTTGCCTCTCTCAGCCGCGGCTATAAGGGCAATCTCAAAGGCCCGCTGCGGGTTGATCCGGATGCCCATTCCGCCGACGATGTAGGCGACGAACCGCTGATGTTGGCAGCGCTCGGAGAGACTTGGATTGGCGCCGACCGTGCCGCCACAGGCCAAGTTATGTCGAATGAAGCGGTTGATGTCATCGTCATGGATGATGGCCATCAAAACCCTGGCCTGCACAAAGACTTATCGATCATCGTGGTCGACGCTGAGACCGGGTTCGGCAACGGGTATGTCATCCCGAAAGGTCCGCTGCGTGAGCCGATTGCCGCCGGGCTGGCGCGCGCAGACGCGGTCATTGTCGTCGGCGGTGGCCGCCTGCCCTTACAGCTCAATGACTGCCCCGTGCCGGTGTTCCGAGCGAAGATTGCGCCGGTTCATACACCTGAGCCAAAGCCCTATGTCGCCTTTGCTGGGATTGGCCGGCCAGAGAAATTCTTCGACACGCTGACCGGTCTGAATGTCGACCTTCGCGATGCGGTGCCATTCCCAGATCACCACAAGTTTTCATCAGGCGATTTGGATTATTTGCGACGCCTCGCCCAAGATTACGGGGCGACATTGATCACCACAGAGAAGGACTTTGTGCGGCTCACACCTGAACAGCGGGTGGGCATCGAGACCTTGCCAATCATGGTGCAGTTCGACCGCGAAGCAGATCTCGACAAAATGCTGGCAAATGTGATCAAACCGCAGGCCGATGGCAAAGTCTGATCCAAAATATGTTCGTCCAAAAGACATCGACAATCGCGCGACGTTTCGCCAGCGATTCATTTGGCGTTTGGAGACAATTGCCTGGGACGTGATCTATTGGGCGCCGATCAAAGCGCTCGGCCCGGACCGGGCTTCGAATTTTCTCGGATGGTTGTTCAAGAAAATCGGACCACGCCTCTCGCAGCACAAAACCATTCACCGCAATCTGCGCCTCGCTTTCCCGGATATCTCCGACGCGGAGAGCGAGCGCATTGCTAAAGCCGCTTGGGAAAATGTTGGACGCACAGCAGGTGAGCTTCCTCATTTGGCGAAGATCCATCCCTATAAAGGCGACCGGGTGGAGGTCATTGGGGCGGAATATCTCGACCAAATCGAGCAGGCTGACCAAGGGGCTGTGATCGTGTCCGGCCATTTTGCCAATTGGGAAGTCTTAGGCGCTGTGATCTGCCTTCGGCCTGTGGATGCCTTGATCACCTACCGCGCGCTGAACAATCCCTACATTGACCGCCGCCTCAATAAGGTCCGCTATGAGTATGGGATTAGCGGCCTTGCCCCGAAAGGGATTGGCACCCGCGATTTGATGCGGGCGCTGACCGCGCACCGAACCATTGGTCTGATGAATGATCAAAAATTCAATGAAGGCCTGCCCATTCCGTTCTTTGGACATGACGCTATGACGGCGCCCGGCCCGTCGCGCCTCGCCATGAAATATGATGCGCCCATCGTTGTGATCACCACCCGGCGCACGGGCCCGGCCCGCTTCCAAGTGACGGTGCACGAACCCTGGATGCCCCCAAAGACGGGCGATGATAAAGCCGACCTGATCGCCTGCGTGACGCGCATCACGGGCTATATCGAAAATGAAGTCCGCGCCAATCCAGAACAATGGTTTTGGCAACATCGACGCTGGCCGAAAGAAGCTTGGAAAGAAGCGGGCCTGATGTAAGCGCTGTGCTTCACAGCCCCCTGCCCTATACTCATAAGCGTTAGATTTGGAGGCAGCTATGCCATCTCCCTTGGAGCTTGTATCGATTGTCGCGCTCGGCTTTTGCGCCGCGCTGGGGTTTGGATCCCTGTTTGCACCGAAATGGGCCGCAGGCGTCGTGCGCCTCGTTGCAGACCCGGATCCAGAAAAGCCGGGCGGCTTTTCTGAATTCCGTGCCACCTATGGCGGGCTGCTCTTAATGTTGCATCTGACGGTTTTGATCATCCTGCTGCAGGATCAATTGGCGCCGACTTATAAAGTCTTCGCGCTGTTCCCAGTGGCCATGGCGTGGATTGGCGCTGGCCTTGGCCGGACGGTGTCTTTGTTGATGGATAAAGAAGACAATCGCGAGAATGGCTTGATCCCTGTCTGGATCCCCTTAGAACTCGCGCTTGGTCTGGCCATCCTCGCACCAGCCTTTGGCCTGTAATCCTGATCGGAGACTTCTATGACGGACCGTCGAGAGACGAACCGAAATCGCAAAAGACGCCCACAAAAACGCCGTTCAAACCCTGAAACAGATTGGCAAGCGGGCGAGCGTATCGCGAAATACCTGGCACGCGCGGGCGTCGCGTCCCGACGCGAAGCCGAAGCGATGATTGAGCGCGGCGAGGTTCGCATTGATGGGCGAAAGCTCACCACACCGGCTTTCAAAGTCACCGGCCGCGAAGATATCCGCGTCAATGGTAAACGCGTGCAAGCCCATGATCCGGTTCGCGTATGGCGCTATCACAAACCCTCCGGCTTGATCACAACGACGTCCGACCCTGAAGGCCGCCGCACGATCTTTGAAGAACTCCCCAAATCCCTGCCCCGGACGATTACGATTGGCCGTCTCGATCTGACGACGGAAGGCATCCTATTGCTGACCAATGATGGCGGCCTGGCGCGCGCAATGGAGCTTCCAAAGACGGGTTTCATCCGGCACTACCGCGCTCGCGCCCACGGTCAGATCACGCAAGCGCAATTGGATACGCTGAAAGGCGGGATCACGCTTGATGATGGCACCCGCTATACCTCTATTGAGGCCGAACTGGAGCGCGAGACCGGCACCAATAATTGGATCAATGTCCGCTTGTCCGAAGGCAAAAACCGGGAAGTTCGAAAAGCCCTTGAACATCTGGGGCTACAGGTAAACCGCCTGATCCGGACGCAATATGGGCCGTTTGAGCTTACTGACTTACGCCCCGGCGCGGTCGAAGAGATCTCGAGCGAGACGCTGCGCGCCACGCTGAAAGACTTTGTCGCGGAAAAGCACTTGCCGCCCGAAGAAGCGCCGCCAGACCGGCGCCGAAAACCTCCCGTCGGGGCACGGGTTCACAGACGAAAACGCTAAGTTAACGTGAACGTAAAGCCCCAGCAAATCCGAGACAGGGGCGATGAAACGCTGCTTCCGGAGGACTAGAAAAGATGGGCTTTCAAAACGTCACGGAGACTTATCAAGAGGAGACGCCGACTGGGCCACCGTCAAACCCGCCCATCTACAATCTCCAGCCCCCTGTTCTGCTGAACGATCCAGAAGTCTTTTCGCGCAATGGCGGTTACACGTTCGACGCCTTCACCAAAATGCGCAGCGAAGCGCCGATCATGTGGCATCCAGAGGAAATGGGGCGCGGCTTTTGGGCGCTGACAAGCCACGATCTCGTCAAACAGGTTGAGCTCGATCCAGCCACGTTCTCGTCTCAGAAAGGCGGGATCTTGATGAGCTATGGCCTGCCGGAGTTTCCGCGCCATCCGCTCTTACATTCCTCGTCCCTGAATTCTCTGATCAACCTGGATCGCCCTTACCATACGCCGCTGCGCATGGAGCATATGGCCTGGTTCCGCCCGGACTATGTCGCTGAACTCAAGAAGAAAGTGGACGCAAAGGTCAACGCGCTGCTCGATGATATGGAAGCGGCGGGGCCAGTCGTTGATATGGTGGAAAAGTTCTCAGCAGAGCTACCGCTTTTCACCCTGTGCGAGATCCTCGGCGTTCCCGAAGCAGACCGGCCGAAACTCGTGCACTGGATGCACTATCTGGAAAACGCGC